>NZ_JAVJSQ010000029.1:600000-751271 GCF_040219335.1 Gimesia sp.
AGATTTCGGACGACAATGGCATTCATGCCATCATCTTACGGTACCTGCTGCGATGGGTCGAGCGACAAAACCAGCGATTCAGAAAAAACAGACAGGCGGGGGACTTTGCTCTAACCCGGGGCTCTCAAGGCGCTTTTTGTGCGAGTTCTGTACGGATCTGCCGGGCAATCAGCGGGTCGATCATCGCCGCCGTCGCCAGATGAGTGGCCTGGGCGCCGGCGTTCAGGAACTCTCTGACATCCTCTGCTGTACTGATGCCGCCACAGGAGACCAACTCCGGCCGGTTTACATTTTGAGGTAAATCTGCGATCAGCCGGGCAAAGCATTTTAGCTGGTGCAGAGAGGCTTCACGGGTAGCGACACCGCAGATTCCCCGCTGCTCGCCGTTGAATAAGGGAGTGCCCCGGGCATCGGTGACTGTAGTGGCGACACTGTTGGTCATCACGATTGCTGTCGCGAAGGGAGCAACCGCCTGCAGGAACTCACGGGCGGTCTCTTCCTGAGTTAGATGTCCGATTTTGATCAGGTAAGGAGTGTCGCCGATCGCCTCTCGGACGCGACTGGCGACCAGGGTGGCGGCCTCTGGTTGCTGGTATAACTGTCCGTCGCGGGTGCAGACATTGGGGCAGGAGAAGTTCGTTTCAATACAGTCGGCACCGCTCTCACGGGCCCAGCGGGCACAGAGCGCGTAATCTTCGGCGAGGTCTTCCAGGGACCAGCCGGGCTGCAGACTGCCGACCACGGAGACCGACAGGATTTTTTCCGCAGGCAGTAACTCGCGGGTGCGGGTGATATCATCGCGCCAGATTTCCGGGGCGGCGGAAGGCATTCCGAAAGAGACGGCCCAGCTTCCCTGCATCTGATCGGTGAGGGTGACTTGTGATTCACGACCTGTCATGGAAGCTGCGGTTACCGGCTGCAGGTTGGGAAGCGGGTAGCATTCCCGTGCGGTCGAGCGAACTGTTTTGTAGGTTAAAACATCGAATCCCAGGCTGGCGTAGTACAGGACCCATTTCCCATTGAGCAGCGGGCCGGCGGGGATGCCCAGTGGGGAAGGGACCGGGAGGCCACAGAATGTCCAGTCGCCGGGGACGGCTGGAATATCGAGTTCCTGTGGTTCGGGCGCATGCGTGTAGTTCCACTGGTAAGTCTGCAGGCGATCGTAGCGGGGTAGGGAGGCAGGGTTCTGCATCTCGGATCCTGAAGAAATCAATCAGCGAATGAAAAAAGCTCCGGCCCTCAATTGAGAGCCGGAGCTACCGGGGGGAATCATATCCTTTGAGACTAGCGTTGGACTGTGTTCATGTTTTTGAGCACGTTCATGTAGTCGACAGTGATATTCAGGATCTCATCGTTGTAGTGATCCTTCTTGAAGATGTCTTTGTCGGCTGCTTCGTCCTTCTTCTCGTCTTCTTTTTTCTTATCCTCTTTGTCGTTCGACAGCTCTTTACGCCGTTCGGCTTCGACCAGAGAGATGGTTTTCTGATTTTTCTTTTTCAGATACTTGTTGATTTCATCCTGGGTTTCTTTGAAGTCTTTGTCAGCCACAATACGTTTGGTGCTGGCCTGCTTCAGGTAATCCAGGATTTTCGGACTGACCATTCCCAGTGATTCGTGTGGAGCGATTTCGGTTTTGTCGAACTCCATCGCATCATCCAGGAAGGATTCACCCAGGTCCATATTGTCGATCAGTGAAGGCAGAACGATGTCGGAACGGACGCCCCGGTTCTGAGTACTGTCGCCGTTGACGCGGTAGAACTGGTTGATGGTCAGTTTCAGAGCACCCAGGTCCTGGCCTTTGAGGAAGGAGAACATCTGGTTGCTGACCGGCATTACGTTCTGTACCGTTCCTTTACCGTGGGTGGTGGTATCACCGATGATGATGCCACGCTTGTAGTCTTTGATGACGCCGGCAAAGATCTCGGAAGCAGAAGCGGAGAGGCGGTTACAAACCACAACCAGCGGGCCGGTGTAAACTGCACCCGGTTCAACGTCGCTGTGGATTTTGCGTTCGCCGTCCATCTGCTTGACCTGTACAACAGGACCTTCGTCAACAAACAGACCGGAAACTTCGATGGCTTCGCTGAGTGCACCACCACCGTTGAAACGCAGATCGATAACAACACTATCGACGCCACCCTGATCACGGAAGTCGTAAAGTACCTGACGGACATCGCGAGCGGTACTCTTGAAGTTCTCATCACCCCGTTGTGCTCCACGGAAATCCCGATAGAACGAAGGGATGCTGATCACGCCGATGCGTCCGGTCTTACCGGGGAGACGTTCTCCGGTGTCGATGATTTTTCCTTTAACCTCGGAAGTGCTCAGTTCGATCTTCTTCCGGGTCAGTTTGTAAACTTCCATGGCATTGTTTTTCTCTTTTTTTACCCGCAGTTGAACTACGGTGCCTCGTTTGCCACGGATGTAACGTACAACTTTGCTGAGTTTCATTTCGACAACATCGACGAACTCGCCATCTTCCTGGGCGACGCCGACGATTTTGTCACCTGCTTTGAGGCGACCGTCTGCATCGGCTGCACCACCGGGGACGATTTCAGCAACAACGGTGTAACCTTCTTCGGAACGCAGAGCGGCACCGATCCCATCGAGACTGAGTTCCATGCTGATCCGGAAATCTTCCAGTGTCTGGGGAGACATATAGCTGGAGTGGGGATCGAAGCAGTGAGTCAGGGCGCTGAGGTACATCTCCAGTTTCTCAGGTTTTTCGGTCTGAGCCATGGTGCGGAGATTGTTGCGATATCGTTTGTGTAACTGCTCGCGGGCTTTTGCGAGTTCGGTGTCATCCAGAATCAGGTTGAGCAGATCGTATTTGACCCGTTTTCTCCAGCGTTCGTTCATCTCGTTCTGATCTTTGGCAAAATCGAGATCTTTGGCATCGACGATGATCGATTCATCGACGGTGAAGTCGTGATCGACATCGACGAGCTGCTGCGCGTAGTCCATCCGCTCCTGCAGACGCTGGAGGTAGAGGTCAAAGGCATTGTAAGCAAAGCTGACATCGCCGACGGCCAGTTTGTCGTCCAACTGGTCTTTTTCCGCCTCAAATTGCTCGATGTCGGATTTGTAGAAGTAGAGCTTCTGTGGATCGAGCTGCTTGATGAAACGTTTCATCAGTTTCGCCGAGATCTCGTCATTGATGGGTTTGCCGCTGATGTGGAACCGACTGACCATGGCACAGACGCGTTTGGCGGTGACAGAGTCATTAGGAGAGTCCGAGACAGAGGCCTGCTGAGCGAAGATTGCGGTTCCCAGCAAGAGGACCATGCAGAGACTGAGAGCAGAGGCTGCTTTTGAGGGAGGATTTAACTTCATAAGTTTCGTCCGTTATCTGAAATTCATGTGAAAGAGAAAGCATCAGTGAAGCCGACGTGACACCGGGAATTCACTTATGTAAGCCATTTGATATTATAGGATCTCGGAAAAGAGGACAAGATGACATTTTCCAGTACAGCGTCTCCGATCTGCCTGACAGCGGCGGATTTAATGAATTACTGCTGTCAGAACGAAGGTTCTTTTCAGACAGCAGTTCCGTAGGTCTTATTACGCATCTGGGTGTAGATCTGTTGGTCAAACCTGAGGAAATTCTATCGCTCTGTGTTCTCAGAAGGCGCAGCAGGTTTTGTCCGGTTCCGACCGGCTGGTTCCTGAGAGAATTTCAAGGGGGCAGGTTTGTTCTAAGTGTTTGTTAAGAAACAGATTGCGTTATTGTTTATCGTCTGATTGCTGTGGTTGAAACAGCTTTCCGAAGATTGACAGGCAGTTCTTCCAGTGTTCCTGAAATTCATCGGAATCGACCGGGTGTCCGGAAATCAGTTGCGCGAGTTGAGGCAGCGTGGCGGGAAAAAAGACCAGGGCGGTAAAAATCAGCATCAGGCAGACCGGATCGAACTCATCGGAGATGATCCCCGCTTCCTGCGATTTTTTTAGACGGTTAATGTGATTCTGATAGTATTCGCGCCGCCAGGGCTCATCGATGAGGGGAGCCCCTTCATTCTGCTGGGCTTCATTGAGCAGAACGCGAACATAGTTCTGGTCGCGCAGGTTCTCTTCAAAGTAGTACTGCAGAATTTCGGTGATATCGATGGGGATCTTTTCGACGGTGTCGCTGCGTTCCTGGAGTTTGTTTTGCAGGGCGGCTTCGAACAGGCCCCGTTTATCATTGAAATAGCGATAGATCAGTGATTTATTAAAGTTGGCCTGCCGGGCGATTGCTTCGATCCGGGCTCCTTCGACGCCCCGTTCGGCGAACTCTTCAATCGCCGCCTTCAGGATGGCTTCCTGGGAAGAGACTTCTTTTTTCGGGGAAATTGCACTGGTATCAGTTGACGACATTTTCGCTCCATTCCTGGCGGTTTGAAAGAGTATACCTGTCACACCTCTGGTTGTGAAGATTCCCAGAATGGGGGGAACGGATCAGCGGCTGATTCCGTAGAGAAATTCCTGAAGAATTATGTTGAAATCAAAAAACCGAGTCGCTAGCATAAGCATTGTAACGGTAACGTTACCGATGATCTATTGGTTTTTTAAACAAAATCGATCTAATTTTGGTTCACATTTTGGGTGAACAAGAGGTTAATCACTTTAGAGAACGACACGTCTAATACCTGATACAGGTCTGTATCAGACTAAATAGCTGAGATGCGCAGCGGCTTCCCGAATGGGGATATCTGCTGCAGCCACTACTTCAATTCTGTTTGAAAAGAATGTTCCGAGAGCACGCGACTTTGTAGCCCACAGTCTGTTTGAAAGACGGGAGCGTCAGCAAGGTATGCACTCTCATACTGTGTTCGCGTCATGATATTACCAGAACCGGTTCTGAGAATCGGTGTTCGATAATTTGATCAGGCACTTTTCATACTTTTACGGAACTACGAGGAGTAACGCTATGGTTTGTCGTCAACGTCTGAAGCGAGGCTTCACCCTCATTGAGTTGCTGGTCGTGATTGCCATCATTGCAATTCTGATCGCACTGTTACTCCCTGCAGTTCAGCAGGCGCGGGAAGCGGCCCGCCGCACGCAGTGTAAGAACAACATGAAACAGTTCGGTCTGGCGATGCACAACTATCACGAAGCGCACAGCACGTTTCCGCTGGGGACGAGCGTGAATTTCAGCACTTCTTCCGGGGGGGGTAACTTTATCTCCAACGGGATCGTGATGATGCTACCCTATTTCGATCAGACCAACCTTTCGAATCTTTATAATCAGACGATCGCCTGGGAAAACCAGTCCGCTGCTGCAGCCCGGACCGTGGTGCCTACGTTTGTCTGTCCTTCGAATGTCGGACAGAACCCGATTACCGACTCTGCTTTGGGAGCCTTGGGTCTGCCTGTGGGCAACACATTTGGTATCACCACCTATGCGCTCTGTCGCGGATCAAATATCGGCTGGTGCAGTTCCAGTAATCATCCCAGTACTGTCAGGGGGATGTTTGACCTGAACCGCGGTGCCAAGATGCGGGATATCATCGACGGTTCCAGTAATACCATCGCGATGGGAGAAGCCGGGACCGGCCCCCAGTTCAGGTTATGCGAAGGACAGGGGTGTACTACAGCAGCCTCACCGGTGGTTGAAGCTTCTCAAGCCTGGATTGTCGCACAGCCACCCAATACTGACTTCAAACCTGTACTCGGGGCCCGGGCCAGTATTTTCGGAAGTACGGCAGATCGAATTAATAAGAATGTTACTACAGAGACGCTGATTGATCTGGCAGGTTATTCCACCTGTTCCTTGAGTGGCGCGGACGCGACCAGTAACTTCCGCAGTCAGCACATTGGTGGCTGTCATTTCCTGTATGCCGACGGTTCCGTGCATTTCATCAGTGAAAACGTTGACCTGGGAACGTACCAGGCGCTGTCTACGATCGGCGGAGGCGAAGTCGTCGAGACTCCGTAAGTAACAGGAACCGTTTGAGTAAAATGAATCGGTCACTGATACTCAGCGCTCTGTCAGGGAGATTATGATTCAGCAACAACCTCACGTCTCTGAAGCAGCAGCGCCTGCGGTTGCGCAGGCACTGCTGGATCTGACGACAGACGATTCCCCACGCTCGCTCCCGCTGGAGGAGCGGATGCGGTTGACACGTGAATGCCTCTCCTGCCTGTCAACGGTAGCGCAGGAGTGGGTAGAACTCTCCTGCCAAGCCAAACGGATTCCTGAAGGGAGCCTGGTTCGTGCAGAGGAGGTGCTGGCGGGACCGGTCTCAGTAGCCCGTTACCTGCAGGTTCTGCTTTTGAGCTTCGAGTCCATCGCACAAAAGGGAGCACCCCCACTGCCGGGAACACCGGTAGAGTCGACGACGGGGCTGACACGCGTCCCCGTGTTTCCTGCGTCTGGCATTTATGATTCCCTGGTCTTTTACGGACTGAAAGCGGAGGCCTGGTTAAATCGTTCTGACGGTAAGCGTGGGCTGTTCGACCTGTCTGTTTTGGAGAATCATGCTCTGCCTTTGACCCTGGTGCTGGGGGCGGGAAATGTTTCCGCGATTCCTGCGACGGATGTGTTAACGAAGATCCTGCAGGATGGAGAACGGGTTCTACTGAAAATGAATCCGGTCAATGAATATTTACAGTCGGTGTTTGAGCAGGCCTTTCAACCGTTGATCGCTGCGGGGCTCTTGCGGATTGTCTGTGGTGACAGCAGCACCGGCGCATCACTGGTCGAGCAGCCGGTGTTCGAGCGAATCCATATTACCGGCTCGACGCAGACGCACGATGCGATCGTCTGGGGCGCGACTGCTGACGAACGCAGTACGCGAAAGGAAGAGAATCAGCCGCGTCTGCAGGTGCCGATTACCAGTGAACTGGGAAATGTCTCTCCGTGGATTGTGGTTCCTGGCGAGTATTCTGAAAAGCAGCTGCGATTCCAGGCGGAAAATGTGGTTGCCTCGATTGTGAATAATGCTTCGTTCAACTGCCTGGCCACCAAGCTGATTGTCACTGCGGCTCATTGGAAACAGCGCGACCGTTTTCTGGCACTAGTTGAAGAACGGCTGTCACGGATACCGCCCCGCTATGCTTATTATCCGGGAGCAGCAGATCGCTGGGCACGCTTTGCCGGTGAGTTGCCTCCTGATGAAGATTATCTGCCGTGGAAACTCATGCGCGATGCGGATCCCCGTGAATCGCCTCACCTGTTTCAGGAAGAGTCGTTTGTCTGCGTCTGTGCGGAGACGGCACTCGGGGGAGATTCAGCGGTTGAGTTTCTGGAACGCGCCGTTTCGTTTGTGAACGAGGAGGTCTGGGGGACACTCTGTGCCACAATCACGGTCCCGGACCGGTTTCGCAAGCAGCAGGCAGATCAACTGGAGCAGGCGATTGCCCGGTTGAATTATGGTGCGGTTGCGATCAACCACTGGCCGGCATTGAATTATGCGTTCATGACAACCCCCTGGGGTGGGGCTCCTGGGGCCGATCTGCGGGATGTCGCCAGCGGGATCGGAAATGTGCACAATACCTACTTCCTGGCCGATGTGGATAAAACGGTTCTGTTCGGGCCGCTGACTTTGATCCCGCATCCGGTCTGGTTTGCTTCGCATCCCCAGCCGGAAGCGGTGGGCTGGCGATTGTTTGATTTGTATACCCGACCTTCGCTGGGTAGTTTGATGAAGGTCGGGCTCTCTGTGGTGAAGCCTTAGTTCTATTTTTCTCTTCGATGCAGGTTGATTTCCATGAATATGCTTTCTCGCCCGGGCACTCGAGTTCACTTCGTTTTGTTGTTGTGTCTGTGGACCGGTCTGGTCTGCCTGACCACTGTCTCTTCCACATATGCGGCCGCGCCGAGAGAACTGAAGCCGGCCATATACACGTTCAGTCCGGGGCCTGAGTTTCAGTTTGAATTCCAGGAACGACTGATCGAAGCGGTGCCGGGAGATATCCTGGAACTGAAAGCGGGGACTTACCATCTACATTCGGGGCTGAACCTGGTGACGGATAATGTCACGATCCGGGGGGCGGGCCAGGATAAGACGATTCTCTCTTTTAAAAACCAGCGGGACGGGAGTTTTGGTTTACTGGCCAGTGGCGATAACCTGGTGCTGGAAAATTTTGCTGTCGAAGATACGAGCCATAATGCGATCAAAGTCCTGGGGGCGGAGAACGTAACCTTTCGCGGGGTGCGTACCGAGTGGACCGACGGACCGAAAACAACCAATGGCGCGTATGGCCTCTACCCGGTTCAGTGCAGGAACGTGTTAATTGAGAACTGTATCGCGATTGGAGCCGCGGATGCGGGGATCTATGTGGGGCAGTCGACTGATGTGGTCGTACGCGGTTCCCGCGCGGAAGCGAATGTGGCGGGGATTGAAATCGAGAATACGATTAACGCCGACGTATATGACAATGTCGTCACGAACAATACGGGTGGTCTGCTGGTGTTCGATCTGCCGGGACTGCCTCAGAAGAACGGACGTCATGTGCGGGCGTTTCGGAATCATATTTTCAAGAATAATCTGGCCAACTTCGCCCCGAAAGGGAACATGGTGGCTTCCGTGCCCGCGGGGTCGGGGGTGCTGATCATGGCGACCGACGAGGTCGAAGTGTTTGAGAATCGGATCGAGGACAATCGCTCCTTCAGCGTGTCAGTCGTCAGTTTTCTGATCTATGGCAAGAAGCTGAAAGATCCGCATTACGATCCATTTCCGGAGCAGGTTTACATTCACGACAACACGATCAAAGGGGGAGGCACCGATCCGGACGGCGAACTGGGACTGCTGCTGAAATCGATCGTGGGGACGCCTCTGCCCGCGATTGTCTATGACGGCGTGACAGCTCCCTCTCAACAGAAGGGGGAGCAGGCAGCGAAAACAAGAAGCCTCACACTGGCTAACAACGGAGAGGTTGGATTTCTGAATATCGATTTCAGTAATCTGACGCCTGCGAATATTGCGACAGGCAAATACCGTCCGAGTGGGGATCTGGCACCGTTTGAAGGCACGCAAGAGTCACTGAAGCCGGTCAAACTCAAGCCACATGGGGCTCCCGAGCTTTCGCAGAACACTACCTTGAACGTGTATTACGATGCACCCCGCAAACTCTCTGAATTGAAACTGTTCAAGGGAAACGGAGCTGATCAGCAGCCGGCTGCCGGTGTGATTCCTTATGACTTAATCACGACTTTGTTTACTGATTATACTTCCAAGCACCGGTTCATTCGACTCCCGCCGGGGAAGCAGATCAGTTATCAGAAGTCGGGTGTGCTTGAGTTTCCGGTGGGCACGATGCTGATCAAAACGTTTGCCTATCCCAAAGATATGCGCGACCCGCAGGCGGGGGAACGACTGCTGGAAACGCGAGTCGAATTTCTGGAATCGACCGGCTGGTATGGTTACTCCTATATCTGGAATGATGCGCAGACTGACGCCGAGTTAAGTCTGGGAGGGGGTGAAGTCGAAGTCGACTGGATTCATGCAGACGGCCAGCCACGTTCGACGCAGCATCTGGTGCCGAATGCAAATCAGTGTCTGAGTTGTCACAGTCATCACGATAAGTACGTCCCCATCGGACCAACGGCCGCGAATCTGAACCGGATGTTTGATTATGCTCACGGAACTGAGAATCAGCTGGCCTATCTAAAACGGAATGATCTGATCAAGGATTGCCCAGAGCCTGCTGCGATTGAGCGACTGCCGGCTTTTGCTGATGCCCGCTCGGGTAATGTCAACGAGCGGGTGCGGGCATATCTCTCGGTGAATTGCGGACACTGTCACAGTCCCGGTGGGAACGCACGAACCACGGGGCTTGATCTGCGGTACCTGCAACAGGATCCTGCGAAGATTGGTGTCTGGAAAACACCTGTGGCGGCAGGACGGGGTTCCGGTGGACGGAGCTACGACATCGTTCCCGGTGCGCCGGAGAAATCGATTCTGATGCATCGTCTGCAGTCAAACGATCTGGCTGCACGAATGCCCAACATTGGAAACCGGATTGTGCATCAGGAAGCGGTTAAGCTGATTCGGCAGTGGATCAGTGAAATGGAAGCGACGAACGACGAAGCTGCGCAGTAGCGAAGTGGGTCACATGGCCCGCTTGTGTTCGTACGAGTGACTGTCCTGAATGATCAGCTGGTTGCGCCCCTGTTTCTGAGATTGAGTCAGAGCATGGGCGCCCCGTTCGAGGGCCAGTTCTGCTGAATCGCCGGGTACGCAGGTGATGTAAGCCAGACTGGCAGTGACCACGACTTCCGGGCTGCTGGAATCCAGGCGGAAGTGGTGATGCCGGATGGCATCGCGGATGAGTTCGGAACAGGCCTGTCCTTCTGAGACTGTCAGTCCCGGAAAGAGGATCGCCAGGGTATCTGATTTCCAGACGCAGATCACATCCTCGTCCCGGATTTTATGCAGGACCAGTCGGGAGAGTGTCTTCATGAATTTGGCAGGAGCCATCAGGCCGAAACGGTCTTTGAGCTGTTCGTGTTGATTCATCTGTACCAGCAGCAGGCCGCTGTTTTGTTCGGTTTCCGTTCCCGCGAGCAGCATCATTTCCAGGTTCGCTTCGAAGGCGGACGCGTCCGGAAGCTTGATGTGAGTCTGTTCGGGCAGGAGTGACCATTGCATCGCAGGAAATTCCTGCAGCTTTTTCTTGTCTGTTTTGGGAGACGCTGATTCTGCTGCCGGATCGGGTGTTTTGCGTTCGACGAGGCGACCGATCAGGTCGAGCAGTCTGGAACGCTTCTGGTTCAGTTCGGCAGACTGTTCGCGAGTCAGGATGGGACCTGGATATTTCTCAAGCAGGGCACAGGCTGCGTAGGCGGTTTCCAAAGACTTTTGTACGTGCTGGTAGCAGTTCTGAAGATGTTTTTTCGCGCGACGGAAGTCGCGGTCGGTGCTGCCTTTGCCCAGCAGATAGCCGGCGACGAAACCCAGACTGACGGCAATCAATAGACCGACGCCGAAGCAAATCAGGATATCTGACGACAGAGAGAACAGGCTGGCTAAAGGGATTGCGGTCATGCTTCACTTCTTGATCAGGAAGGAAAACAGAGTTTCAAAGGATGAGAATCAACGTACTCACGCGTGCGGCGAACCGGCCCGGTTGATCGTCGTACATCTGAAGCTTACCGCGCAGAATGGAGGGATGTTGCCGACAAAGCTTACCCGATCCGAAATCCCGCGGTGGGGTGGCGCGGGTTGTGCCGGTTATCGGGCGATTCGTGCAGCGGGAGCTGGAATAACGACGCTCCCGTTCTCCGCGATACTATTTGATTTCGCTGTTTTCTTCAGCGGGGCCTGCCTGTCGGGGGGCCGCCTGGGGATCGAAGAACTGGAGGCTCAGGACGATATCCGCATCCCGGTCTTTGAGTTCTCCCAGCAGTTTCTGATCGACGGTGAAGACGAATGAAATCTGACGTCCCGAGGGATCTGCACAGAGGTAGTAGATCCAGTGCACAGGGACGTTATTGGCTTTACCGGCGACTGTGACACGATGAATGTAGCGACCATCGTCGGTCTTCAGGTTTTCTGCTTTGAGGATTTCGATCAGTTTATCGCCCAGCGAAGTGCGGATGTCCTGATGGAACTGTTGCTCCGAAGTATGTTCGCCTGCTTTGACGGACGGGATCTTGGAGATGTTGGCCTGTGCGATCAGGCTGCCTTTGTCGAGCAGTCGCAGAACGGCGACCTGTCCGGTCTGGTGAAACACGTACCAGTCGCGGGGGAGCAGCAGTCGTACGTTCCAGGGCGTTTCAAAACTCAGGTATTTGGATTCGGGACTGGTTTCCAGAGGAATCGAGGCCACGACTTCTTCGGTGAGTTCTCCCGGACTGGCCGCCAGGCTGCGGTCCCAGTTGACGTTCGCGGTGACTTTCATACCCGGGCTGACGGAACCAACCGAGCGTTTTTCCGTCTGTTCCAGTTCCAGATGGCTGATGAATTTTTCGTCAGTGCGGAACTGCAATTTTCCTTTCACGTCTATCTCAGTCTGGGCACCTACGGTCGCCCCTTCGATCTTGCCTTTGAAGGTGATCGTGGCGATATCGTCGGCGACGGAATCGAGCTGGCAGGTGAGTTCTGATTTCAAGACGGCTTCCAGCCCGGTCAGTGACTGCAGAACCCAGCGATCGGGAGTCCAGACTTCACCGACTTCCACTTCCGACTGAGGCAGCAGGGCGAGGACGGGCAGGGAGTCGCCGGGGGAATTGAGCAGTTCCACTTCTGAGGGGAGCAGGTTGCTGTTCGGTGAATGCAGGGAGAGGCCTTCGGTTTGTCCCTCAGCGACAATCAGGCGATGCCGATCGCTGCCGCGGGCGAAGGTTTTCTGTCCCTGAACGTCGATGGTGGCTGTCGCGGTTTCGTAGAAGCGAACCGAGCGGAAGGCTTCGGCATCCCGACCGGTGCCGGGTAGACGTTGTTCGAGGTATTCGAGCTTTCCATCCACATCCAGTTCGAGTGAACGGGCCTTGGCAGCGTTGACTGCGGTTTCCAGCTGACCTTTGACTTTGATCGTGGAGTTGACTTTGAAGGTCCGCGGAGTCTGGGCTGGCTCCTGGAGCTCATAGGTTTCCGCTGAGAGCATCTGGGCCGAGAACAGCAGGCAGGCTGTTGTCAGACCGAGGCAGAAGAACTTCACGATGGATGAGGGCAGGGCTGCATTCAATGACGACATGCGGAAGGCTCCGTAAATCAAGCGTCCATACTGATTGGAGAAGGAAAGCCGATTTGTTTACTCGTTGATCAATAATCTGGACTGCTGAGCCATCTCACGCGCTGCGGCAGAAATGCCTGCCACATCCAGTCCCAAATCGGCCAGGAGTTCCCCACGATGACCGTGTTCGATAAATCGATCGGGAATACCCATGCGTCTGAGGTGCTGCGTGTTGATGCCGGCTTCGTTAGCCGATTCCAGCACAGCGGATCCAAAACCGCCACAGAGTGTACCTTCTTCAACGGTAATCACAAAGCCCGATTCCTGCAGGGCCTGATGGATGACCTCGGTATCCAGGGGTTTGGCGAAGCGGGCGTTGATCACACCGACATCGAGCCCCTCTTCCCGCAGTTGTTCGGCGGCGCGAACACAGTCGGTAAACAGGGATCCGAAGGCAACAAGCATGCCATCTTTGCCCCAGACATAGACTTCGGACTTGCCCAGTTCGACAGAGGCAACCTGACGTTCCACCGCATCAGCGGCTGCTTTGGGGTAGCGAATGGCTGTCGGGCCATCAAAGGTCAGCGAGAATTCCAGCATATGTTCGACGTCCTGGGCATCCCCGGGGGACATCAGCACCATGTTGGGGAAGCACCGCATGTAGGAGTTGTCGAAGGCACCATGGTGGGTCGGACCATCTTCGCCGGCAATCCCGGCGCGGTCCAGACAGAAGGTGACGGGCAGATTCTGCAGGGCCACTTCCTGGAAGATGTGGTCGAAGCTCCGCTGCAGGAAGGTGCTGTAGATATCGACGATCGGTCGCAGACCGGCTTTGGCCATCCCGCCGGCGAATGCGACCGCGTGAGCTTCACAAATGCCGGTATCGAAGAAGCGATCGGGGAAGGCGTCACGAATTTTGCCCAGTTTATTACCGGCACACATGGCTGCGGTGAGCACAACAACGCGTTCGTTGTCGGTCATGGCCTGGAGGATCGAATTGCTGACGACGTCGGTATAAGCCTTGGATTTAGCAGCCCCCGGCTTTTCGATGGGAACGATTTCGTTGTCTTCATTCCGCTGAAACGGAGCTGGGGCGTGGAAGGAGACCGGATCGTTGGTGGCCGGTTCGAAGCCATGTCCTTTTTCCGTCAGTACGTGCAGCAGAACCGGGCCTTTGATGTTCTTGATCATCTGCAGGTAACCGGACAGTGATTCAATATCGTGTCCGTCTACCGGGCCGATGTAGCGGAAGCCCATTTCCTCGAAGAGCATCCCGCCGTGCAGGAAGCCTTTGACGGCTTCTTTGAAGCTGCCCAGTGTGTTTTCCATCGACTCGCCGACGACGGGCAGCTTATTCAGCAGCCAGGAGACATCGCGCTTCAGACCGTTGTAGAAGGGAGCGACACGTGCTTTATCCAGGTACTTTGCGAGTCCGCCGACACGGGGGCAGATTCCCATTTTATTGTCGTTCAGGATGACGAGGACATCCTGGTTGAGGCCGGCGGCGTTGTTCATCGCTTCGAAGACGACGCCCGAGGGGAGTGCGCCATCGCCGATGACGGCCACCGATTTGCGTCCCGGTTCTCCAGCGAGATCGTCGCCTGCTTTGAGGCCCATGACGGTCGAGACACTCGCGCCGGCATGCCCGGTCATGAAGAGGTCGTAGTCACTCTCTTCCGGGTTGGGGTAGCCCATCAGGCCCCCTTTGCGGCGGATGCTGGAGATCTCTTCGTAGCGGCCGGTGATCAGTTTGTGTGGGTAGATTTGATGCCCGGTGTCCCAGATGAGACGATCCTTGCGGAAGTCGTACGCAAGGTGCAGGGCAATACAGAGTTCAACAACTCCCAGGTTACTGGCAAAGTGAGCCGACCGGTCTTCCACCACGGTACACAAAACTTCACGTATTTCATCTGCCAGTGTTTCGAGTTCAGACCCGGAAAGCGTTCTCAAATCCACGGGGGATTTGATCCGGGGAAGAATTTCGATTTTCATCAGTGATCTCGTTCTAATATAAAGTGGGCCAGTTCTTCCAATCTTTGGCCGTGGCTCCCAAGTGGGGCGATCGAGAGGCACGCTTCCTCAACTAAATTTTGGGCGCGTTGGCGACTATCTTCAACGCCAATCAGCGAGGGGTAAGTTAATTTACCGTGATCGGCGTCTTTTCGCACGCCTTTTCCCATTTTTTCTTCATCACCTGTTAAATCAAGCAGGTCGTCAGTTATTTGGAATGCCAATCCTATGCAAGTCCCGTATCTCTCCAGGTTTCGCAGCAGTTCGGGGTCGGCGCCTCCGATGCGGGCCCCCATGGTGAGGGCACTGCAGATCAGTCGACCGGTTTTGCGACGATGGATGGCTTCCAGCTGTTCGAGTGTGGCTTCTGTCAGGTGTTCGGACTCGAGATCCGCGACCTGTCCACCGACCATGCCGACTGCACCGGCGGCATTGGCCAGGTCGACACAACAGTCTGCTGCAATTGACTTTACTTCGATTTCTCTGGCCAGCAGTTCAAACGCCCGCGTGAGCAGGGCATCGCCGGCGAGAATCGCGTTGGCTTCTCCGAACTTGATATGACTGGTGGGCATGCCCCGACGGAGTGCGTCATCATCCATGGCGGGGAGGTCGTCATGGATCAGCGAATAGGTGTGCACCATCTCGATCGCACAGGCAGCGGGTAGGGCGGATTCCGGATCTCCACCGCAGGCTTCACAGCTGAGCAGTACGAGGATGGGACGGAGCCGTTTTCCCCCGGCAGAGAGGCTGTAAGACATTGCCTCTTTGAGAATGGGTGGGCAGTCGGTTGAGGGATCCAGGGCCGCGTCCAGACGCTGGTTGACCTGTTCCTGCAGACTGCTCCACATGGCTTTGAAGGACGGGGGCTGACTCATAACGTTACGTTCTTTGAATTGGCTTTGTGTTGAAGAGAGGGCCTGTTTATGTATCTGATTCGGTTGCCGTCGCGAGGTCCAGGCCGATCTGGCAGGCTTTGAGATATTCATCGATCATCAGCGTCTCGCTGGTGGTATGAATATCCTGCTGGCCGCAACCGAGGGTGACGGTGGGGAAGCCGTGGGCGGTCATCCAGTTAGCATCCAGTCCGCCATTTCCGATGGAGAGGTCGGGAGTCCCGCCCCGTTTCCGGATCGCCTGGCTGGCGGTCTGGACGGCAGGTTCGTCTGCGGAGAGCCGGAAGGAGTCGTATTTTAAGTAGGACTCAAACGAAACACGGCCTTTTTGTCCGGCACTGTTTTTCGTGGATTTGGCTGCTTTTTCAAAGGCTTTTTTGAATTCCTTGAGGATGCGTTCGCGGAAGCGGGGGTTATGGCTGCGGGCTTCTGCTTTAATCGTGAGTTCCGGCATGACGACGTTGGTGGCTGCTCCGCCGGACAGGACGCCGATATTGCTGGAGCCTGAGTCTTTGCCTTTGACAACCAGTCCGTGCCAGCCGTTGGTAGCGAGATCGTCGATGGCTCTCCCCGCGATGACGGCGGCACTGACGCCGAGTTCGGGATGGGCACCCGCGTGGCTGGCGAGTCCATTGATGTGAATCAGCATACCCGAATCACCGGTGGCACCGATGCAGACCATGTCGGCCAGTTTGCCGTCCCAGTTGAAGCACATGGCAGGTTTGCCCAGCTTGCTTGTGGTCAAATGCCGCACGCCGACCAGGCCGATCTCTTCCTGCACCATCCAGACAAAGGTGAGAGGGGGGTGGGGGAGATCCTGTTCGAGGATGGTGATCAGGGTGTTGAGAATCACACTGCAGCCCCCGCGGTCGTCAGCTCCCAGAGCGGTGAGCGGGCTCTTTGAATGGATCAGCTTCCCTTTTTTGACCGGTTCCGCTCCGACACAGAGGGGGACTGTGTCCATGTGGGCCATCAGGAGCCGCCGCGGTCCTTTCACCGTACCGGGCAGTTTGACGATCATGTTCCCACATTCACCACCAATGCTGCTCTTCTTATGGGCGGTGTCGAAGGTGATCTGTTTCTCGGAGAGACCGGCGGCGATGAGTCTGCGCTGGATCTCGGCGGCGATCTGGCCTTCCTCTCCGCTTTTTCCGGGGATGGCCATCAGCTCGGTGACAAGTTGTAATGCCCTCTTGTCATTGACTTTAGGTGTGTTGTTTTTGGGTTGGCTCATGGGGCTCTCGTCCGGATCGAAGGTGAAATGGTCGTCTTCTGAAGCGTCAGAAACGAACCAAAGGATGATGCAAGGTACGTACTCGGCTCTGTTTTTTCAATGCGGAGCTGTAGCCGTTTTCACGTGCGAAGTGGCTCTGACAGACTCATATTGCTGTATTTACCGATGAAACTTAGAAT
This sequence comes from Gimesia sp., assembly GCF_040219335.1. Classification (NCBI taxonomy): domain Bacteria; kingdom Pseudomonadati; phylum Planctomycetota; class Planctomycetia; order Planctomycetales; family Planctomycetaceae; genus Gimesia; species Gimesia sp. Next base: position 616,914 of record NZ_JAVJSQ010000029.1, read on the forward strand.
CCCGCCTTCTTGATTCGCCGAAATTCCGTAACGGGGCACGGACGCCTCGGACAGAATCTTAGCAGCGGTATTCTGATAATTGAAAATGATTCGTTCACGCCTGCGCTGGCTCAAGCATTTAACGCTGGCACTGCTGACTCTCGTCCTCCTTGCGGTCGGGAGTGAGGTCGCGTTACGTATCGAGGAATACCGGCAGCAGGAGAGTGTCAGCAGCTATGACGCTGACGGATTTCTGATTCCCTCAGATGTCAGCTATCACCGCATCCGTCCCCTGCAGCAGGTCACGCGTAAGCACCCGGATACCGAAGAGGTCGTTCAGTTTTCGATTAACAGCATGGGGCTGCGGGGCAAAGAATATGCGATTCCCAAGCCGACAGGCGTGTACCGGATCCTCTGCCTGGGCGGGGAGACCGTCCTGGCCCCTGAAATGGCAGACGAGGATACGTTCTGCGTCAGGCTGGAACAACTGCTGCAGAAACAGACTCAGCTCAAGGTGGAAGTGATCAACGCGGGCGTGCCCGATGCCTGTCCGCTGATGTCTTATCTGCACCTGCGGCATTCGCTGTCAGGGCTGCAGCCGGATCTGATCCTGTTTAATTTTGATATGTCCGATGTTGCCAATGATCACGCTTTACGCCGCTTCACACAGATTGGAGATACGGGGGTGCCGCTGTGTGCGATGCATCCGCTGTTTGAAGAGATGAATGCTCCCGAGAAACTGGAGAGCCATTTCCTGGTCTACCGGTATCTGCTGAGATGGTTAGGAGATTACTGGGTTCAGAACCAGCCTGCGGGACTGGACCGTGATATCGATACTCCTCAGGGAACCTATCTCTGGCTGGAGGATCATCCCCCCGACTGGTCGGTGTATGTGCGTCAGACGCTGGAGCCGATACAGAATATTCAACAGATCTCACAGGGAACCTATGCACGGTTCATCCTGGCGACTTATCCGAAGCCCTGGCAGGTTTCCGAGTCCGCGATGAGTGGAAAAAACGCGCGGGCTGCGGTGGGGGTTCGCGAAGGGGTGAAGTACGGCAGCCGGTTTCCGTTCGAGCTGCTGGAGACATACTCCAAACAGTTGAATGTGCCCTATTGTGATACTTCGCCTGTGTTTCAGGCGATTCAGAACCCGGATCGTTATTTTCTGGAAAACGTTCCCCAGTTCTCGCGTGAAGGGCATGCGTTGTATGCCCGCGAGCTGGCACTTTATATTTTAAAGGAGGTCCCCGGCATCTGGTCTGATCCGGTTCCCTCGCCTTCCGAGCAGGCGCCACAACAGGCGCTGGCTCCGCTGCGCTGAGAAAACCGGTGAGAAAGATGAATAAACGGACTATAACAACTATCGTAAATGTAGAGGCAGTTCCGAGGCCGTCTGTTTCATCATCAGGTTGCCTGGGAACAAAGAAACAGCGTCTGGTTTGAGGGGCTTCCCTCAACCCGGTCTAGAATGGCAAATTCTTTGATTTTCAAAGGGTTTAAGACAAAACTACGACCTACCTTTTACTTATGTGGAGTCCGCTTCACAGGGCAGCTGGTAGCGAAAAATATTCATCGGTCGCTGCAATGCGGAAATTTGATCTGCAGAGGTCTCTGAGCCGTTACTGCGGGACCGGTTTTGAAATTGATTGAGGAAAGACTTTCATGAGTTCATACGAGACCGCATGCCGTTATTTCGACCAGGCTTCCCGTCAGGTGGGGCTTTCGCGGAACATGCAGGAGCTGCTCAGGACGCCGGAGCGCGAGGTCAAGGTAGAAGTTGCGATCGAACGCGACAACGGGGAAATTGCCACTTACATCGGTTACCGGGTGCAGCACGACAGCTCCCGCGGGCCCATGAAAGGGGGACTGCGTTTTCACCCCGAAGTGAACGGCGATGAAGTGCTGGCCCTGGCATCCCTGATGACCTGGAAAACCGCACTAGTCAACATTCCTTACGGAGGAGCGAAAGGGGGCATCTCGGTCGATGTGTCCAAGCTGTCCCAGGGAGAACTGGAACGAGTGACCCGCAAGTTTATCGATAAGATCTACGATGTGATTGGTCCCCTTAAGGATATTCCGGCTCCGGACATGGGAACAAACGCCCAGGTAATGGCCTGGATTATGAACCAGTATGAAAAGTATTGTGGCTTCAACCCGGCCTGTGTGACCGGTAAACCGCTGGAACTGCATGGCGCAGATGGACGTGAAGAAGCGACGGGTCGTGGCGTGGCGATGGTCACGCGGCAGACGCTGGATCATATGAAAATCGATCTGGCCGGTGCGACGGTGGCGATTCAGGGATTCGGCAACGTAGGGAGCTTTGCCGCACAATTTCTGGATGAGTTCGGAGCCAAGATTGTCGCGGTTTCCGATGCCAGCGGGGGCATTTACTGTGCGGACGGGATCAACATTCCCAAGCTGATGGAATACTGCAAAGATACCAAAGCCGTGCGCGGGTTTCCGGAGACGGAAGCGATTTCGAACGATGAAGTTCTGGCTTCCAATGTGACCGTGCTGATTCCGGCAGCCCTGGGGGGCGTGCTGACGAAAGAGAACGCCAAAGAGGTCCGGGCGCGGTGCATCATTGAAGCCGCTAACAACCCGACTGACCCGGATGCGGATGAAATTTTCTCGAAAAATGAGATCGTGGTGGTGCCCGATATTCTAGCGAATGCCGGCGGAGTAACCGTCAGTTACTTCGAATGGGTTCAGAACAGACAGCACTTCAGCTGGGAAAAAGCTCGCGTTCGTTCCGAGTTAGACCGTATTATGGATGACAGCTTTGAGCTTGTCTGGAAGATTGCCACTGATAAAAAAGTCTCGCTCCGCATTGCCGCCTATATTCTGGGCATAGGTCGTGTGGGGCGGGCCACCGTGATGGGAGGCATCTGATCGCGGTTTTTAAAGGGATCACAGCCATGATCTGGCAGTGATCAAAAGCTAACTTAATTTTACACCAGGCGCTATAGAAGAGGTGATATAAATGGTTTCCACAGAGCAGCTGATCAATGACTGCGTGTTGTTTCAGTCAGTTACGCCGGAGGAAATGGACGAATTGCTCGACCAGGCTGAGACAGAGGATTTTCCGGAAGGAGTCCGCATTCTGGATGAAGGCAATTCGACACGTTATCTCTGGATCATTCAGCGCGGTACCTGCGAGGTTCGCAAGCAGCTTTCCAACGGAGATGAACAGACATTGACCGAGTTGGGGCCCCTGTCCATTTTTGGTGAAATGTCCTTTTTCAAACCGGCTCCGCATTCGGCGAGCGTGGTGGCGACTTCCGATGTGTCCATCGTGCGGATTCCCTGGAAGAACTTCGATCAACTGCTGAAAGCGGGAGTCAGCGGGGCGCAGAAAGTCGTTTATAATACCGTGAGAATCATGTCTGACCGGTTAAGGACTATGGATAAATGGTCAGCAGAAATGGTTGAAAGCTGTGGAACCAAGACCAAGAATGCGGAATGGCACGAGTTTCGTTCCAAACTGTATTCCGACTGGCAATTCTGAGCACAGGTCTCTCCGGGAACTCAAATTCTTCTGGAGAGTGTTTAAAATAGATAAAATTAGAAGGTTATCAGCGCGAAAAGTGATCCCGCGTTGACACATTTCCGCTGATTGCTGATACTTCGGAATGCGGAACCCGGTTCGTCTGGACTGCGGTGGGCGATACAGAAGCGCACCGGCCGGGGAAAGTCTGTGTCAATATTTTAGAGAATCCACATTCCACAGCTGTTGTCTGTTTCAGATTAACCCGGTGGCAGGGGCCGGTGAATCCCTGCTTAGATCGCTTGAAGCTATGAGTAGTACGACCGAATTAGACCTGGCGCAATACACCGAACAACTGGCTCAGCAGGCCCGCGCAGCGTCGCGTAAACTGGTTTCCGCTAATGGGAATCAGAAGAATGCCTGGCTCCGCCGGATGACCGAACTGATTCGGGAACGGACTCCTGATTTACTGGCTGCGAACGAACGCGATATCGAGCAGGCTCCCGAATACGGTTTGTCGGAAGCGTCGATTGACCGTTTGCGATTGACCGCAGCGCGGCTCGAGGGCATCATCACGGCGCTGGAAGAGATCATGGCTTTGCCTAATCCGGTTGGCGAAGTGATTGACAGTAACATGCGTCCCAACGGTCTGCTGGTAACCCGCGTGCGGGTGCCTCTGGGCGTGGTGTTCTTCATTTATGAGTCGCGTCCGAACGTGACCATTGATGCGGCAGCATTATGCGTCAAGAGTGGCAATGCGGTGATTTTACGCGGCGGAAAAGAAGCCTTTCACAGCAATATGGCCTTTTATCAGCTGCTGCAGGAAGGGCTCCGCGACGTGGGGCTGCCTGAGCAGGCCGTCCAACTGGTAGAGACCACTGACCGCGAAGCGGTGGGGCATTTTCTGAAGTTGAACAAATACATTGATGTGACCATTCCCCGTGGCGGTAAGGGGCTGATCGAGCGTGTGGCCCGCGATGCCACGATGCCAGTGATCAAGCATTTCGATGGAATCTGCCACGTCTACCTCGATAAGACGGCGGATCCGGAACTGGCTAAGCGGATTACGGTCAACAGTAAGTGTCAGCGGCCCGGCGTGTGTAATGCCGCCGAGTGTCTGCTGGTGCATGCGGACGTCGCAGAGACGTTATTGCCCGAAGTTGCGAAAGCACTGCTGGATGCGGGAGTTGAGCTGCGGTGTTGTCCCCGGTCACTGGAACTGGTGGGAACCGGGGTGCCTGCGACCGAGGAAGATTATGGGACCGAATACGGGGCGAAGATCCTCTCGGTTAAGGTCGTTGAGGATATGGATGCTGCGATTCAGCACATTCATCAGTACGGTTCGGGGCATACCGAATCCATCATTACGACCGAACTGGCGGCAGCGGAGAAGTTCACGACCGAGGTCGATTCAGCGGCTGTGATTGTGAATGCCAGCACACGTTTCAATGACGGAGGCGAGTTCGGCCTGGGAGCGGAAATCGGTATCAGTACAGATAAATTTCATGCACGTGGGCCCTGCGGGCTCAACGAATTGACGAGCTATAAATACGTGGCCCATGGAGCTGGGCAGATCAGAGAATAGAGGGGATACAAGTTTTTGCGACCCGGCCGGTGAGCCTCATATCCCGGCGGGCTGTGAATTACAGGGAGGCCAGGGATGGCAGACGTACTCAGTCAAAATGAAGTGGAATCGTTATTATCGGCGTTGGATCCTTCTGCCGGCTCTACCGGGGGAGGAAGTCGACCAGCGGCCCGGAATACCGATTTCAATTCCCAGATCAGCATCTACGACTTCAAGCGTCCGGAACGCGTCAGTAAAGAGCAGATGCGGGCGTTTCGCGCTTTGCATGAAAGCTTCAGCCGGGAGTTCGGTGCGGCACTCAGCGGGATGCTGCGGTCGATTATTGAAGTCAAACTGATCAGTGTGGACCAGCTGACGTATTCTGAATTCGTCTTCAGTCTGGAGAACCCGACCTGTTTCAACCTGCTCGAATCCGAGACGCTGGACGGGCATATTATTCTGGATATCAGCCCTTCAATTATCTTCCCGATCATCGACCGGCTGCTGGGTGGGGATGGCCACACGCACGGTGCCTACCCCAACCGGGCTCTTACCGAGATCGAAATCCGCCTGGTGTCGCGTATTACCGGCCTGGCGATTGAGGGGATCGAATCTGCCTGGAGCAACCTCTGCGACTGGAAGCTGCGGGTTTCCCAGGTGGAAAGTAATCCCCAGCTGGTTCAGATCGTGCCGCCGAACGAAGTGATCGTGCTGATCTCTTTCGAAGTGACGATGGGGGAGACCCGGGGAATTATCAACCTCTGTATTCCCTTTAATACGATTGAGCCGCTGTCGAACAAGCTGACTTCAGATACCTGGTCGGCTTATAAGAAGAAAACGCCTGACATGCGTCAGCAGTTGAATCTGGAAGCGAGTGTCTCCAAGTCCAAGATCGAGATGAAGGTAGAGCTGGATCACAGTCGGCTGACTGCAGGTGAGGTAATGAATCTGGCGGTCGGTGATGTGATCATGTGTAACAAGGGGAGTGCCCAGAGCCTGACGGTGGAAATCGAAGGGGCGCCGGTCTTCACAGCTTATCCCGGAGTTTATAAGGGGCATAAGGCGATCAGCATTGAAAAAATGCTGGCGGTACCCAAGGATATCATCGAGCAGCGAATCAAGCAGGTGGAAGCAGGCCAGGCCTGAAGCGGGCGAGCGCGCAGATGGTGTGGTCGTATGTTTATTGTTTCCTGGTTAAGCCACTGCTGAATGACTTGCAGCGGGCGTCATCGCCTGCGAGAGTGATGGATTCCGAGCGTTCACCTCGACTGAAGAATGCGAGTTTTCGGGAAATCGGTTTTTTTCTCTGGAGGAATACGGAATTTACTCCCGTTTCGGTGGAAAACCAGAGGGGAGGCTGATTATACTGCCCGATCAATCTACAGCGCTACCGTTGTGGTTTCTGTTTTTATGAACAGTATTCTTTGCTGTTGACCGGGTGAAATCTGGTCCGGTAGAGAGATATATAGATAGTGTCATTCAGGACTTACGCCTTGAAACTCTGTTGTGTCAGAGGGCCGGCGAAGGCTGAAGTCATTTACGAAGATTGAAGAACAATGCCCAAGCAAAAGACTCACAAAGGATTGAAGAAGCGTTTTAAGATTACCGCTTCAGGAAAAGCCAAGCACCGCAAAGCATTTCGGGGCCACATTCTGAGCAAGAAGAGCCCCAAGCGGAAAATCGGTCTGCGTAGCGATGGCGTCGTGACCGGAACGGAAGCGAAGCTGATCGTGGAAGCCCTGCGTCCCGGTTCTTAAACCGTTCCCGATTCCCCAGACGACGGCACGCGGGGAAACGATCCTGACAGAATCCAGATTACACATTCAGTTGGAAAGTAATAATGCGAGTTAGCAAAGGTTCAGCTCGACGTCGAGCCAAGAAAAGACTGTTTAAAGAAGCCCGTGGTAATTACGGTGGCCGCAGCAAGTTGTTGCGTACCGTAAAAGAAACAATCATTCGGTCTCGTGCTTACGCCTACCGTGACCGTCGGGTTCGCAAACGTGAATTCCGTGCTCTGTGGATTACCCGTATCACCGCTGCCTGTCGTGCACGGGGTACGAACTATTCGCAGTTCATTAACGGTCTGTCCAAAGCGGGCATCACGCTGAACCGGAAGTCTCTCAGCGAACTGGCGATTTCTCAGCCTCAGGTCTTCGATGAGATCGTCAAAGCAGCACAGGCAGCTCTGGCAGCATAATCTGCCTTTCTGCTGAAATAAGCCAAATTCCAGCCGGATCTGTTTTTAACAGGTCCGGCTGTTTGCGTTGGTATCCGGCTGCGGGGAGAGCGAAAATTGCCATACGCAAAACGGGAAGGATCTGGTAAATTCAGTCATCGTTCCCGCCTGTGGGCTTAGGCAGGCCTGGGTTTCTCGTTTTATTGCAGGGAGGCAGGAGAGTATGACTCACTTAAAGCGAGTATCGTACCGACCGCAGCAGCTCCGAAAATTGCTGCTGGCGTGGGCGCTGGGCGTGTCGTTCGTCTGTCTCCTGGCTGGTTGTACCGGCGTGCGTCGCGTAGTGCCTGCCCCGCTGGTGTTTGAAGAGCAGTCTCAGAAGATCCTGGCGATTGCTCCTTTGGGCACGCCGAAAACCGAGGCGATTCAAAAGCTGACGGACGCCGGAATCAGCGGGGAATTTGCTTCCAGTCCGTCCATATATTACTGCGATCTGTGGGAGCAGGAGGACGGAAACCGCTGGCACATGAATGTCGCGTTGCTGTTTAATGAGCAGGGCGAGCTCTATAAGACGCGGCCCGCTCAGGCGGATGTCACCTGGCAGAGTGCGGAAGAGGCGGCTGACAGTCAGCAGGTGACCGGACAGGCGACCGAGCAGATGCTTCAGTGAGTTTGGGAGTCTGAGGCTTCAACTGTCGACGGGGTCGGCAGGTTTTTCCAGCAGCTGAATATGGCCCTTGCAGAACTTGCAGGCGGCGACAGAGCCCAGGTATTTGCGGGCGATACGCAGTTCTTCTTTGCAGTGGGGGCACCCGGTGTAGAACGCGGACGCGACATGGCTGCGGGATTCGTCCGGGAGCTGGATTGTGGACTGACAGAAGTTGCAGCTGACCTGTTTGCCCAGATACTTTTTGTGGACCCGGAGTTCTTTACGGCAGTCGGGGCACTGGAAGTAGAAACCGATTGGAAAGGCGTCTATGCGGACGGCGAGTTCCTTGAGCGGGTGAAAAGCCGGGATCTCGACGGTGTCGTGTTCGAGGTCTTCATTCAGCAACTCACGACAGGTCTGGCAGTGAACGAGGTTCGCAGGCATGTCCTCCCCACAGCGTGGACAGGGGCCGCCGGGCCAAGCGGGCATGGTCAGTCCTTCTTTTTCAAAAGTATAATCAGAGTCACTGACAGATTTGAGATGGCCCGGTATCTCGTCTGGAGAGTCTGTCAAAAGGAAATGGAACGGGCTTCCAGAGAACACGGAAGCCCGTCATACCGTTGTAACTGAATTATAACAGAACCCGTGATTGATATGAATCAGTTTTTTCTAATTCTAAATCCTTCACGGCTGTGTCTGTAATTACTTTTTGGCTTCGAGGCAGTAGAGATGCTTGAAGGTTCGCAGGAACATGCGTCCGTTGGCGACGACCACGGTAGCGTGGCTCTGGTCTCCAAGCTTGATTTTTTCGTAAGCTTTGAATTTGGGTGAGGCGTCGACCATGGCGACTTCGCCATTTTCGTCGATGCAGTACAGGACGCCGTTAATGCAGACGGGAGAGCTGCTGTAGTCACCAGCGATACGTTCGGTCCAGACGTTCTTCTGGGTGGCGAGATCAACACAGCTGATTACGCCGGCATCGCCCCAGAGGTAGAGGTGTCCTTCGTAGACAACGGGGGTCGGCACATAAGGCAGTTTGGTGGACCGTTCGTATTTGATATGGGTTTCCTTGATGTTGCCGGATCCGGTGGGATCGACGCCGTAGAGCAGCTTGCCGCGACCTCCGCCGCCACAGGTGGCGAAAATGAGTCCTTCGCCGTAGACGGGTGAGGAAACAGTTCGCATGGGAAATTCACCGGTGGTCCAGTTAACTTTTCCATTTTCCGGATCGAGGCTGCTGATGCCGGTTGCGCCACTGACGCAGATCAGCTGAGGTCCTGTGTTGGGGTGTTCGATGATAATCGGAGTCGCATAGGAGGTTCTCCGGACGGCCCGGTCGGCTTTCCAGACGATTTCTCCGTTGAGCTTGTTGAAGGCGGTGACCGAGCTGGGCCCCTGCTGATCGTTGGTGGCGATGACCAGGTTCTTGTAGATCATGGGAGAACTGCCGTGACCGTGCTGGCTGGTGAAAGAGCCCAGGTCGCGTTCCCAGATCTTATTGCCTTTGAAGTCGTAGCAGATGAGCATGTAAGATTCTTCGTCGGCGAATTCGACGTATACGTGCTCGCCGTCGGTGGCCGGCGTGCTGGAGGCCCAGCTGCCTTTGCGGTGCTTGTGGCTCTTTTTCAGTTTGGTTTCCCGTTTCCACTTTTCTTCCCCGGTTTTGGGATCGAGGCAAAACAGGTAGCGTGTTTCGCCTTCACCCAGGGCGGCGGTGACGAACAGGTTGTCTCCCCAGATGGAGGGAGACGAGTGTCCGAGGCCCGGGAGTTCCTTGTGCCAGGCGTAGTCCTTTTCGGTCCAGCTTTGGGGAAAGCCCTTCTCACTGGAGAGGCCGGAGCCGTCAATCCCCCGGAAACGAGGCCAGTTTTCGGCCTGAATGGTGGAAAACGCCAGCAGACAGAAACAGAAGGCTGCTGTGAACTTCAGGGCAGGAGAGAACGCACGGGAAGGCAGTAGATCTTTCATGGGAGATTCTCTAAATGCGGAATTACAGGCAGGATGTTATTGAGATTTCACAGGATTAGCTTGACGAATTTTATGTTCTGGTGCAAGTTAATTGAATATAATATTTGATAGGGCTATCGTAAGTAAACAGGGCGTACGGGTTTCGGCAATGTTTGCGAAACGCATGCCTGTCAGTTCTTTCATGAGGCATCAGGTGCACGGGCCGGAGGTCTGTGTGTTCTTTCCTGCGTAATTATCTATGCATAATTCTGAAAAACAAAATTCCAAGACCGCCTCAACGGTGGCCTACCTGATCGTGCAGGAAGTGGACGAACGGGGCAAGGTCTACCGTCTGGTGGACCGCCAGGTGACGACCATCGGGCGTGCTCCGACCAATCGAATCGTACTGGATGACGAAGTCTGCAGCCGCAGCCACTGTGAGATCTTCTACAGCGATGGTGGCTGGTACATTCGGGATCTGGGAAGCCGTAACGGCACATTGGTGCAGGGGCTCGCGATTGCGCAGGACCATCGACTGCAGGAAGGGGATGTGGTCGAGATTGGTGACAGCGAAGCGATCTTCACTTTCGATGTTTCGCGATTCTCTTCGCGTCCGACTTCGGACGGCTCGAGTGCGGTGATCGATAGTGAGACGATGGGAGTCGGGCAGCAGTCGAGCTGGGATGAGCTGAATATGCCCGAGATTATTCAGCGCAAAAGCCATACCCGTTTTCATACGCCGCCCCCCGCGTCGCAGATCGACCGTGATCGCGCCAGCCGGGAACTGGGGCGTCTGTATCGACTGGCCCTGGAGATGGGCAATGCCCAGTCCGAACAGGAGTTGTGTCAGATTGTGCTCAACGGTTTGTTTGAAGGGACGAGTGCCGACATCGGCGCGATTCTGAACCTCGATCCGAGTAAAAGCCTGCCCCGCAAGCCGGAAAATCTGAGGGTGATCGCATTTCAGTCCGTGGATGAGCTGCCTTATCGGAAGCCGTCCGACTACCTTTCCAAGATGGTCTTCGACGAGGGGGATGCGCTGCTGGCGCACAACATCGCCGATGACAGCAAGCTCTCGACACGCGACAGCCTGGGGAAGATTCATGCCCAGAGTGTGATCTGTGCTCCTCTACGTAACAAGAACGGAGTGTCGGGGCTGATTCACCTTTATTCGACCAACCCCGATAATCCGCTGGATTCAGAGGATCTGGAATTCACGCTGGCGCTCGCCGATCAACTGGCGGTATCACTGCAGAACCTGAGTGAGAAACTGCAGCTCTCAGACGGTCTGGCTCGGATGGAGGGGGAGAACAAGGCACTCCGCGAACAGCTGGAACTGGAGAGCGAGCTGGTGGGGCAGAGCCCGAGCATGGTGGCATTGAAGGAACAGATTCTCCGCATCGCCCCGACGGATGCGAGCGTATTGATCCGGGGGGAGAGTGGGGTCGGGAAAGAACTGGTGGCCCGGGCGATTCACTTCAACAGTCATCGGAAGAAGCAGCCGTTCGTCTGTATGAACTGTGCGGCGTTGAGTGAGGGGCTGCTGGAAAGCGAGCTGTTCGGCCACGAGAAGGGGGCCTTCACCGGCGCGACGAGTCAGAAACCCGGGAAATTCGAACAGGCGCACCGTGGGTCGCTGTTTCTGGATGAAGTCGGGGAGATGTCCCTGGCGGTCCAGGCGAAGTTTCTCCGCGTGCTGGAAGGACACTCCTTCGAGCGAGTCGGGGGGAGTGCCTCAATTGACGTCGATGTTCGCGTCGTGGCGGCGACGAACCGCGATATGGAGAAGGCGGTTGCCAAGGGGACGTTTCGGCAGGACCTCTATTTCCGGCTGCATGTGGTAGAGGTGAGTGTTGATCCGTTGCGGGTGCGTGCGGATGATATTCTGTTGCTGGCGAACTACTTCCTCAACCGGTTCGTGACGAAAACGGGGCGTCCGATACGCGGGTTCACTGACCAGGCCGAGGCTCTGCTGGAATCGTATCACTGGCCGGGCAATGTCCGCGAACTGCAGAATACGATCGAGCGGGCTTTTATCCTGTGTACGAGTGATGTGGTGGATGCGGAGGACATTCAGCTCTCCGCGGTGGGGATGGAGAGTGATCCTCAAAGTGTGCTGCCGGCTGTGCACAGAGGCTTCCGGGAGATCTCTCTGGAAGAGGTGGAGCAGGAACATATCCTGTCGGTGTTAAATAACACCAACTGGAACAAGTCCCGATCCGCTCAGATCCTCGGTATCGAGCGGTCGACTCTGGATCGTAAGTTGAAGCGATATGGGATCAGCCGGCCTTGAGCGGGCTCTGAGGGGCTCTCAGATGGGATCTGGTAAGCCAGGGCCCGGTTTTGAGTGGTCGAAAAAATCAACATCGATCGGCTGCTGATCGGCAGGAATTGCCAGCGTTGGGAGACTTGGGTCTATGGGCGATTCGATTTCAGAGTAGTTTGCAAAAATGTCAAAAATCTTGTTGACATTTTAGCATAAAAACTCAAGAATTGTCCTGTAAACAGGGGATATCAATTGGGTGTCCTCTCTTGCGGCGCCTAGCTGCAACCTTGAACTTTCGGGATGTTTTTTCAACACCAGAACTAGAAGAGTTTCCCGCCTGATAAAAACTTCCCACACCCTTGGAGGGTGTTGCTTTCAATCTCCCAAATAACGCAATGGAAGCGTACGCTACGAGCGATTGAATTTCTCGGTTTGGTAGAGATGACTGAATTTTATTGTTCCACGTAGAGGGTTTGTCTGCTCATATGGTATGGGCTGAAAGCCTGGGCTTATTAATTGTTGTTGGAGAAAGAAGAAGAGAATGTCGGCATTTTTGATGGGTACAGATGACGTTGAGAATCTTTCATACGAACTTGAAGATGATCAGTCACTGGTCAGCTACGAAGATGGTGATTACCAGGATGAGTTCTCGGAAGATGGCTACGAGCCTAATTTTGATGCTCTGTTTGGTGAAGAAGAGTACCGTCAAATGGGCATCAACCCGGACGAAGCTACTCAGGCCAAACCTGGATCAGAACAGAAAGTTCTGATGCTTGCCGCTCGCTATGCTGCTGGCCTGCCTCTCTGGAATCACAGTGATTGCTATGATCACGGACCAGGGGAAAACCTGCTGCAGGGTCTGCTTGCTTAAAGCGATCGATCTGTTCAGTCAACAGATCGTGATATTTACATAGAAAAGGGCCTTCAGAACTTTCTGAAGGCCCTTTCTCTGCGCCTGGGGGTCGCTCCTGAACCTCTGTGGCGGTCATTTCGTTCCGGAAACATCCGGTATAGATTGCCGGGTTTTTGCAGACAGACTGAGTTCCTGCTTGGAATTGGGTCTTTGGTCTGCTATCATCGACTACTGAACACTGCTTTCGGTATGGAAGTGTCGTGTTCGCATCCCGTGCTCTCCCTTCGCTACGAAATCCGTGGTGAACCTGCCTGAGAGTCTCAAGTTGAAATGATACCTGCCTGAGAAGACTTACCTGAAAACATCCAACCTGATTTTTCACACCGTAGCTGAACCCGGCTTACGTAACCCGCATTTAAATTTGTGCTGTTCACTCATCCAGAGAGGCTGCAGACCACGGTCTGCTCAGGGGCACATTCCCGCTTCTGCCCGGGTGATTGATGTTTGTATTTATTGATTTGAACCTGATTCTGGAGTTACCCATGAGCGCTCGCAAACGAGGATTCACTCTGATCGAACTACTGGTGGTGATTGCCATCATTGCCATTCTGATCGCTTTACTGCTACCCGCCGTCCAACAGGCGCGGGAAGCCGCCCGTCGCAGTACCTGTAAGAACAATCTGAAGCAGATTGGTGTGGCACTGCATAACTATCTGGAAACACATTCCACATTTCCCCCCGGGATTACCCGGGCACAGGGGCATCCTTATGGACCGGTCGAAGGCTGGAACACTGGTAAAGTGCTCTGGTCGGCATTTATTCTGCCCTTCATGGATCAGGGACCTTTGTATAACAAAATCAACTTTCAGGTTGCCGACCCGGGGCGGAATTCGGTGAACGCTGAAGCACGCAACGCGATTCTGCCCATTTATCGTTGCCCCAGTGATCCGGGCGGAAAGAATCTGACCAACTCCAGTGCCGGCCCGAGCAACTACACGGGATGTGTCGGAAACAGCCCCCTGGGAGCGGTTTCCGGCGGAGGCAGCTCTTACCAGAACAACGGGACCTCGGTGTTCTTCACCGACAGTAAAACGAAGATCCGGGATATCACCGACGGAACTTCGAACACAATGATGGTCTCCGAACTGCTGGTCGGGTCGGAATACCGGAACTACGGTAACGTGAGTGGTGGTGGCCTGCTGGATGACTGCAGCACCACTGCCAGCACCAACCGTTATCGGGGTGAATCCTGGTTCAAAGGGGATGCATCCATTCGCTGGGCATACCTGACGGTCTTCCCGCCGAATCATGATCTGGCCTGCCGAACCTTCCAGGAATATGCGAACGCACCCGCAGCCAGTAAGCATGTGGGCGGCGTACATATCCTGCTCTGCGATGGCTCTGTCCGTTTTGTCTCTGACAACATTCACCTGGGGACCTGGCAGAATCTGGGGAATAAGTCGGATGACAATGTGCTGGGCGAATTTTAATTCCAGCCGTCTCCGATCATTCTGATCGAATTGAGTTCAACTTCTGCAACCGGCTTTGTGTTTTCAAAGCCGGTTGCTTCATCTGATTACAGTTACAGGAAATCAAAAATGGATGGGATGCGCCCGACCAGTCTCTGTTTTTTTGCGTTGTTGTTGATGTTAGTGCCGGGATGTAGTGGGAGTTCCGAACTGCAGTTCTCCACTGCCTCGGTGGGAGGAAGCGTCAGCTTCCGGGGAAAACCCCTGGAGACGGGTAAAATCCGTTTCATTCCCGATGGGGAAGTCATTGATGGCAAAGTCGCGGGTAAGGCCGTGTTTGCTGACATCAAGGATGGGAAATACTCGGTTCCCGCTGAGAAGGGAGTGACGGTAGGCAAGAACCGTGTCGAGATTAAAAGCTATCGCGGGACCGGCAAGAAGATGGTCAGTTCCGCCGGTGATGGCGAAAAAATTGAGGTCGAAGAACAGTTCATTCCCGCGGACTACAATTCCAAATCCACACTTTCTGCCCAGATTCAGGAAGGGGAGAACACGGTTGACTTCGAGTTGAAATAACGGCTCTTTTGTTGCTGATGATTTGACCACGCCCTGTCGGCCTGAGAGAATTCAGGCTGGCAGGGCGTTTTTCATTTCCGGGTCACCACAAGCAACGGGCATTGTTGATGTCGCATTTCCTCAGAACGATCTATTTCCTGGCGATTTGTTGTCTGTTGATGCTGCCTGTCCAAGGGGCGGAGCAGGGAAGCGGGGGACGCGTTGTGCAGGCCCGGACATTCATCGAGCAATTAGACCGGGGGGAAGCATCCCAGGCCGTCCGGGAATTTGATGCGGTGATGGCCAAAGCACTCTCAGCCGAACGGTTGCAGGCCCTCTGGGTGTCTCTGGAGCAGCAGCAGGGACCGTTCCAGAAGATTCAAAGCACACGCGTTGAAATCAAAGCGCCTTACGAGATTGTGCTGGTGAGCTGCCAGTTTGAAAAAAAACGTGTGATGGCGCGGGTTGTCTATGCGAAAAACAACTTGATCAGCGGGCTCTTTTTTAAGCCGGATGGGGAGTATCAAAGACCGGGCTATGTGGATCCTCGGAAATTCACCGAAGAACCGCTGGTGATCGGCAAAGGGCTCTGGGAACTGCCGGGAACCTTGTCGCTGCCGGTCGGGGAGGGGCCCTTTCCCGCGGTGATCCTGGTGCATGGTTCCGGTCCCCAGGACCGCAATGAGACGGTTGGCCCTAATCAGCCGTTCAAGGATCTGGCGCAAGGGCTCGCTTCGCGGGGGCTTGCCGTGCTTCGCTACGACAAGCGGGCCTACCACCATCGCCTGAAAATGGCCCTGCTTTCACAGAGGATCACAGTCAGGGAAGAGACTGTGGAGGACGCGGCCCTTGCCGTCCAGCAGCTTGCCGGGGATCCGCGCATTGATGCGAAGCGAATTGTGGTGCTGGGACACAGCCTGGGCGGCTATCTGCTGCCCAGGATTGCAGCGGAGAGCAAGCAGGTTGCTGGTCTGATCAGCCTGGCTGGATCGGTCAGGCCGCTGGAGGATCTGATTCTTGATCAGACACAGTACCTGTCCCAGCTGGACGGGAAGGTGACGCGTGAGGAGCAGGCGCAGCTCGATGCCCTGGCGGTCCAGGTGGAGCGAGTCAGGTCGACGGAATTGAGCGAGTCGGTTTCGGCTGTGGATTTACCTCTGAGCGTGCCGGCCAGCTACTGGCTGGACCTGCAGGGGTATCAGCCCGCCCAGGCTGCCAGAACGCTCTCACAGCCCCTGTTGATCCTGCAGGGGGAACGGGACTATCAGGTCACTATGGAAGACTTCAGGCTCTGGAAAGAGGCACTGGCTGAACGGAAAGATGTCCGCCTGCTTTCGTATCCCGGACTGAACCATCTCCTGATGGCAGGGGAGGGAAAGAGCCTCCCTGCGGAGTACCTGGTTCCAGGGCATGTCTCTGAAAATGTGATCCAGGACATTGCGGATTGGGTAAAAGCGCTCAGGCCGTTGTGATAGCCAGGTTACAGGGACAGGTCCCGGTGCTCCTGCCTGAGTCTTGTGCAGTTTTTCGGCAGACGCGAATAAAGGTTGCACACGGAATCTTAATTGAGGGGTAGCGTAGATGTGGAGCGGGTTAAGATTGGGTTCAAAGTTGAATTAACTAAGTGTATGCCGTTGCTTTGGATATGGCTTTTTTATATTACAGTGGACATACCGTTTGATCAGTTTTTTTGAGACTGTTCCCGTTTCGGCACATGATTCGCCATTGCTGTTAAATCAGTATGAATCCCAGCCGACCCTCATTTATTTTAGTTGGATAATGGCTATGTCTTTGCAGATCTTACAAAAGCCCCGTCGTGCCTTTGCAGAAGAAACAACAATCCTGGACGGTCTCCGCAAAAGCCTGAAACCTGTCGTTGAACAGTCCGCATCTGTGTCGGCGGCTGCCAGCCAGTGGGAATCATGTCCGGAAGCAGAAGAACTGGAAACAGAGATCGTTTCCGGGACGCATCAGCAAGTTCGTAATATCAAAGTCCGCTGTGATCATGCGGGAATCACCGTTTATGGTGTCAGCTCCAGCTACTACCTGAAACAACTGGTGACCACAATCGTACAGACCTTCGCCCCTTCGGTTCCTCTGATGAACCGGGTGATGGTGAAAGTGAAATAAGCCCGGGTTCTCTGACGCTGCCTGACTGGACCCCCAGGCAGTCTCTGACCCAATAAAAAAGCGACGTGAAACAGGTTTCACGTCGCTTTTTTTATTTTCAGACGAGCGGTGCTCAGTCTTCCATATCTTCGATTTCCAGGACTTCAAAGTGGAGTTTTCCAGAGGGAACATCGACTTCCACCTTATCTCCGACTTTTTTGTTCAGCAGTCCCTGGGCCAGCGGGCTGGAGGTCAGGATCTTCATGACTTCGCCCATGTAGTCCTCTTCACCCGGGCCGACGAATTCGTACTTTTCGTCCAGTCCATCGTCGAGGTTTTTTACGGTGACGACAGAGCCATAGGTGACCTGCCCTTTAGGCATGGACGATTTATCAGCAATATAGCAGCTGGCAAGTTTTGATTTCAGCTTGCTGATTTTCAGGTTCGTCATCCCCTGTGCTTCTCGCTGGGCATGGTATTCTGCGTTTTCTTTCAAGTCCCCTTCGGCCCGGGCATCGGCGATTCTCTGAGCGATATCAGGCAGGACTTCGTTTTCGAGATGGCGGATCTCTTCACGCAGTTTATCATAACCTTCTTGTGAGATTGGATGACGGTCCACTATTTTGACTCCCAATTTTCTAACGTCTATTTTTGATTCTACCTATAACAAAAACGGGCGACGCGGAGTGCCACCCGTTTTTGTAAATTCTGATTGAGTAAGCATTATAGCAGAAAACCTGACTGCAATGCTATGCTATTTCGACCCATTGCTTTTCTTTTGCACTTTGCAGGACCGCGTCGCAGACTTTCTGGGTCTCGAGGGCGGAACGGAAGTCGGGCTGAGTCGGTTTGCCGGTATCCAGTCCCTGGAAGAAGTCGGCCAGGGCATTGGTGAAGGTGTGCTCGTAACCGATGGTACAGCCGGGAACCCACCATTTATCCATGTAGGGATGCTCGAAGTTGGTGACGTGAATCCGCCGCCAGCCGGTAACGTGGTCTTCGACCTTTTTGCCGGTGGTGGGGTTGGCGTATTCGAAGAACTGCAGAATCTGCGGATCTTCCAGATCGAAGTAGACCGAGCCGGCTTCACCGTTGAGTTCGAACGTATTGAAGTTCTTACGACCGCGGGCATAGCGGGAGCTTTCGAAGGTTCCCATGGAGCCGTTGGCGAAGCGGGCGAGGAACATGCAGGCATCGTCGATTTCGACCTTGGTCTTTTCGCCGGTTTCCTGGTGTACGCGTTCTTTGATGAACGTTTCGGTGGCTGCGGAGACCGAGGTGATCGGGCCGTTAAGCCAGATAGCCGAATCGATGGAGTGGGCCAGCAGGTCGCCGGTCACGCCGCTACCAGCGACTTTGGCATCCAGACGCCAGAGTGTCGCACCCCCCTGGGGAACGTCTTCGGCGATGGTCCAGTCCTGCAGGTACTGGGCGCGGTAGTGGAAAGGCCGTCCGATGCGGTTTTCGTCCACCAGCTGTTTAGCGAGGGTGATCGAAGGGACACGGCGGTAGTTGAACCAGACCATGTTGGCGACACCCGCTTTTTCGATCGCTTCGGTCATGGCGACGGCTTCAGCGACATTCATGGCCAGCGGTTTTTCGCAGAGGACCATTTTACCGGCTTCCGCAGCAGCGATAGCGATATCGTGGTGCGAATTGTTGGGGGTGGTGATGTCGATCAGGTCGATATCGTCCCGTTCAATCAGTTTTCGCCAGTCGGTTTCGTAGGACTCCCAGCCCCAGTTGTCTGCGAAGTCTTTGATTTTGTCTTCGCTACGGGCACAGCAGGCCTGCAGAACGGGGGTGTGATCGATATCGAAAAACTTGCCGACCTGACGATAAGCATTGGAGTGGGTACGTCCCATGAATCCGTAGCCGATGAGGCCGACGCGAACTGGTTTGGTCATTGGTGTGACTCCTTGTCGTTTAAAATTAAAAATGCAGGTTTAAGTCAGTTGATCAGCGGTGAGAAATCAGGACCATCCGTGAGCGTTTCTAACGCTGATCATGGCTGCCAGGATGTCGTTCCAGGTCTGTGGGTTCATCATGACTTCGTTGGAGAACATACAGCCGTCCCAGCAGATATGCTCGAATTTCTTTGTCAGCTCACCCTTGCCGTCACGCAGCCAGTAGCCGGCCCGTTTGGTGATGTCGAGCTTGCCGTTGGGATCGTTGGGCAGACAGTGCCGACCGGTTTTGTCGTGTGAACCGGTGCCGTGTACGGTGCCGTCGTTCTGGGCGACGTGGAAGTCGATGGTCCAGGGACGCAGGGCATCGGTCAGAGTGGTGTAAGCGGAATCGAAGGTGGCTTCGTCATTCCAGTCGAAGTCTTCGGGGAGCAGACGGTCTTCGGGGGCGTTGTAACCCATCAGGTAGAGCAGGGTGTGAGACATGTCTGCCTGGAAGCCGACCACGTCGGGACGATCGACCATTTCCAGCAACTGGACCATGCGTCTCCAGCTGTGCATGCCGCCCCAGCAGATTTCCCCTTCAGCGGCGAGTCGTTCGCCATGATCGGCGGCGATGTCTGCTGCCTGTTTGAAGGTGGCAGCGATTTTCGCCTGGTTGCCATCGGGGTCGGCGACCCAGTCGCCAGGTCCGGCAGCGGAGTCGATGCGCACGACGCCATAGGGACGCACGCCGAGTTCCCGCAGTTTCTTCGCGATACCACAGCCTTTACGAACCTGTTCCAGGAACTGACCGCGTTCTTCGTCGCTGCCCATCGCGGATCCACCACCGGTGGGAGGCCAGACGGGAGCCACGACCGAGCCAATGACCAGATTCCGTGACTGAACTTTTTCAGCCAGCTGTTTGAGGTCATCGTCGGTGGAGTCGATGCTGACATGGGGATCAAACAGGAACAGGTCTGTTCCGTCGAATTTGACGCCGTCCACTTCGGCAGCGGCGGTGAGGTCGAGCATGGTATCCAGATCGATGGGGGGCTCGGAATCAGGGCCTTTTCCGACGACACCCGGCCAGGAGGCATTGTGAAGTTTGGGGAGGGTGTTGGCTGCGTTATTACTCATGAGAGGGTCCTTCATGTCTGCAGGAGGTATCAGATCGAAATAAAAACTGCCCGAGAGGTCGGGCAGTTGCGTGTGACGGTTCAGTTTACTTGTGGTGGTCGCCGACGTTCGGAGCGTCGGGGCAGGCGTCGGGACCGAAGTAACGGAGCGAGACGAGAGGCTCACTGCCGGTGTTTTCGATGGTAACGCCTTCTTTCGCGGTTTTTTCTGTGACGAAGACTTCGTCTTCCGTCATTTCGCCGAAGCGGATCATGGCGGGCGTCTGCAGTCGCAGGTTGCCGATTTTGCCTTCACCCTGGACGGTGATCCAGCTATAGGCGCCGGTATCCTTGAGGGTGAGTTTTGCGCCCGGATCGACGGTCAGTTCCTTGGCGGTGAAGAGCTGCTCGCCATTGACTTTCCCGTAGACAACCCAGCGATCAACGTAACCTGCGGCGGCGGTATCGCCAATGGTGATCGGCTCGAGGTAATTGTTATCTTTGAAGTTCGGATCGACGTTGGCTTCCCAGTCGAGGGCTTCGACGAGGTAGGCATTGTCGTCGTGTTTGTCTTCGGGAAAGTCCTTGGTCAGCAGGGAGCGGTGTACGGCCCGACCTTCGACCATTGACTGGTACATGCCAAAGACATCGCTGCCCCACTGAGGTTCGTAGGTCAGGAGACTTCCAGGAGCGTGCAGGACGCAGGGAGGAATCAGCCAGCCGGTACCCGGTTTGAGGCGATAGGCTTTGGAGAGGTCCAGAATGCCGTTATCGCCGTTATTCCAGCGATCCAGGCAATCGATGACGTCCTGTTTGGTTGTTCCGGGTTCCAGCCCCATGAACGTGTAGGGAAAGTTATTCCCGATGGCATTCAGCTGGGGAGGAAAATAGTAGGATTCCGGTTTCCCTTCCTGACCGACTTTGGCAGCCTGTTCGGAATTCTGGTGCATGTGGTGCGGAATCGGACCCATGTTATCGAAGAATTTAGAGTAGACGGGCCAGCGGTTGTACTTGCCCCAGATGGCGTCGCCGATGATTTCGCCGCCCAGTTCGCTGATGGCGTCTTTCAGGGTGAATTTTTCACCGCCGAAGACACAGTAGCTGAGGCCTTCGTCATCCGGTGCTCCTTCGTTGGTAGCGACCGTTGTCGAACCAAACCAGCGTTCATCGATCCCGCCACGGTGTGTTCCCAGGGCATAGTAGTCATTGGGGTGCAGTTTGAGACGACGACCAGGCTGCAGGAACGCACGGGGAACCCAGGTAGGAGACAGTCGAAAAATTCCACCACCTTCAGACAGCGCATCGGCGGCTAGTTTGGCAACGTTAGACATTCTAATCTATTCTTTATCAGTATTGAGCTGGCATGCGAGTCGGCGCGACCCCTGACAAAGACCTACCGTCCTGGCCATTTGAGAAAGAAACGCCGAGCACCAGCGAATTGAATTGTCGTCGGTAGAAACTACCGGAATCGATCAATTTATTGTGATGTTTCAGGTACTTTTTGAAAAGGAAACAGAATTGATTTTGCCGCTTAATTTGAAAGAATCGGGGGCATTTGATGTGAGAGAGTTGACTTTGTTAATTCTAAAGAACCATTATAAATCAAGGGCTGCAGAGAACGCTGGTTCGCTTCCGACAGTGGTCGAGTTCGCTTGATCCTGTCTCGTGTGAAGCCCGCGTTACTGCAAAATCTGGAGAAAGCGGGCGATCCCCGGGGCAGGCAACCTTGTCGTCCCCATATAGCTGCTTAGAATGTACGTTTTGATTTTGTTCAGCGGGGCTCGCTCCGATCTGAACGTTTTTTGAGAACAGACCTGGAACGGGGAACAATGACCAAAGTTGCCATCATGGGAGCCACGGGGTACGCGGCTCTGGAACTGATCAAAATTCTGCTGCGAAATCCCGAAGTCGAGATCGTCGCGCTGACCACACGCTCAGATGAAGCACCGCATATCAGTGAGATTCACCACTCTCTCGAGGGGCGTCTGGATCTGCGTTGTGAGAATCTGTCCGCGGCAGAAATTGCAGAGCGGGCCGACTTTGTTTTCTGCGCTCTCCCACACGTGGCCAGTATGGAAGTGATCCCGGATCTGCTTGCCGACGGCTGTCGCGTGGTCGATTTGAGTGCCGACTACCGGTTGAGTGATCCTGCGGTGTACGAGCAGTGGTATCATCATGTGCACATCGATCCGACCCGACTGGGGAGCACGATTTATGGTCTGCCTGAGCTCGGTGCGGATAAAATTCCCAGTGCCGATCTGATCGCCAATCCCGGCTGTTATACCAGCGCCTCGATTCTGGGACTGGCTCCCCTGATTGCCAACTCCCTGATTGAACCGACGGGGATTATCATCGACGCGAAAAGTGGCGTCAGTGGTGCGGGGCGGAAACCGAAGCTGGGAACGCTTTACCCGGAATGCAACGAGAGCATCACCGCTTATGGTGTGGGAACGCATCGGCATACGCCGGAAATCGAAGAAGTCCTGACGACACTGGGCGGAACAGACGTGAAAGTGACTTTCACGCCGCACCTGACCCCGATGAACCGGGGTATTCTGGCGACCATGTATCCCCGCCTGAAAGAAGATACGAGCCTGGATCATCTGAAAGAAGTTTACCATACCTTCTATGCAGATAAGCCGTTCGTGCGCATCATCGACCGACTGCCCGCGACCCGGGAAGTGGCGGGGACCAATTATTGTGATATTTCGCTGCAGTCCGCGGGGAACCAGCTGATTGTCTTTTCGGCAATCGATAACCTGATTAAAGGGGCTGCAGGCGTGGCGGTGCAGAATTTCAATCTGATGGCCGGTTATCCGGAAACGACAGGCTTAATTGTCTGAACCATGATTTCTTTCCGAGGAGAAGCAGTTGACTGCTGACATGATTTTACCCCAGGGGTTCCGGTCTGCCGGTCTGGCCTGCGGGATTAAGGAAAACAAATCGACCTTCGATTTGTCGCTGTTTGTGTCTGATGAGCCTTGTGTGGGGGCAGGCGTTTATACCACGAACCAGGTCTGCGGGGCTCCCGTGAAGGTATCCCGCGAACGCGTGCCCGGCGATTCGGTGCGGGCGGTGATCATCAACTCGGGAAATGCGAACGCCTGCACGGGCGAACGCGGAATCGAAGATGCCCGCTGGATGACCAGCCAGGTCGCAGAAAGACTCGGACTGGAAAGCGAAGAAGTTCTGGTCTGCTCGACCGGAATCATCGGACACTTCCTGCCACGAACACCGATTGAGTCGGGAATTCCCAAGGTGATCTCTGAGCTGGGGGCGGACGCGGATTCCTTTCTGAATGCCGCCCGGGGCATGATGACCACGGATACCGTTCCCAAGCAGGCGACCCGTGAATTGTCGATTGGCGAGAGAACCGTCCGTGTCAGTGGCGTGGCGAAGGGGGCGGCGATGATTGCTCCCAACATGGCAACAATGCTGTCGGTGATTATGACTGATGCTCCGTTAGATGCCAGTCAGGCCGATGCACTGCTCAGGGAAGCAGTAGATTACAGTTTCAACTGCGTGTCGGTCGAAGGGCATACGAGTACCAGCGACTCGGTCATTCTGCTCGCCAATGGTGCCTCGGGAGCGGAAGCACTTTCAACAGACGACCTGACACATCTGCAGACGGCGATTATGGAAGTGGCGATGGAACTGGGGCAGGCGATCATCCGCGATGCAGAAGGCGCCGATCATTTCGTCACGATTGAAGTCTCCGGGACGAATACGCAGGCGGAAGCGAAAGAAATTGCCCGCACGATTGCCAACGATGCGCTGGTGAAGACGGCGATTGCCGGTTCGGATCCGAACTGGGGTCGAATTGTATCCGCGACTGGTCGGACGAGTGTGAAGCTGACCGAGCAGGACATCGAGCTGCACATCAACGGGATGCTGATCTACGAAAAGGGAATGCCGGCTGACTTCGATGAAGAGGTGGTCTCCCGCTCGATTCGTGAAAACCGGGACGTTTCGATTCAGCTGCAGCTGCCTTTCGGGGCGGAGTCGATTGTGTTCTGGACCAGTGACCTGACCCAGGAATACGTGCGGCTGAATTCTGAATACACGACCTGATTGACACTGTTCGATCAGATCCAGGCATGAAAAAAGAGCGGGTGTTTCTCGAAAGAAACGCCCGCTCTCTGTTTAAAATCTCAGCACGCTGGCCCGCGAATGCATGCTGAAAGATTTCGCTGACGAATCAGCTTATTTTTCAGTGACTTTGAAACCTTTTTCGAAGGCTTTGTCATTGAAGATCAGTTTGATCTGCTCATCGCCGGAAGCTTTAGCGGCTTTGCCTTTGCATCCACCACAGCAGAATTTGACTTCAGTTCCGGATACTTTCACGGACTGAGCAGGATTGACAGGCTTGCCAGCGAAGGGGCATTTGACCTGCTTGGCTTTGCCGGTAGCAACCAGCTGCAGGTTGGCTTTAGCGGCAAACTTCTTGGGGTTTGCTTCGAAAGCTTTTTTGCAGTTGCCACAGCAGAGAGCAACGGTGGTGCCTTTGTAGTCAGCGGTGACGCTGTCTTTGGCGGGCTTACCGGCGACGGGGCAGATAGCTTTAGCATCTGCGGCGAATGCCTGACCTGCAAAAGCGACAACAGCCAGTACGGCGGCGATTGATAATACTTGACGCATGGTTTTCTCCTTAAGGGTAAAAAACAGTTTTGGTTTTTCTTGCTTGAAACGTGACGTATCTTAAAGCGGTGTGCGTTCGGGACTCCTGCAGAAAGCCGTGGGGCCGGTCAGGAGCGCACATCATCAGCATTTACGATGAAATGCGGGGAACGGCACGGGTTGATCCGGCCGGAAACGGGGCGAACTAGATCAACCAGAGGCAGAAATGCGCGCAATGTTCCTCTGCGGAGCAGGGAACTTCGGTAGAGTACAGCTCACGAGATTGAGAAGCGGCCGGGCGTGTCGCCGGGCACAGGGGAGCTGTCAGGTCAATCAGGTCCCAGTTACAACGGAGTTGCTGTGCCAGCTCAACCGATTTGACCGAAGTCGTGGTTGCGGGCTGTGATAAGCTGTGCTGACACTGGCAGCCATTCTGCTGGCAGTTTAGCTGCTTCTGCTCCGCAGGGGCCTGTTTTTCATCGGTTTTCGCAGTTTTACAGCAACAGGATTTGGGCTGCGGCTGTTTTGACTGCTTGTCTGCCTGAGTGCAACAGCAGCAGGAACTGGATTGAGATGTCTGTTTTTCGCCACATTCGCAACCTGAGACTGGGACGGCTGGCAGAGCCAGGGAGCCAATCAAAATCAGAACAAACAGGCGGTGAAACATAGACATTCTCAAACGGTGTTAAATCAGGCAAGGTAATTTCAGGTGTGAAACTACTTCATTTTATTTTTATGAGTTTTATTTCGCAAGTAGAATTTTTCAATTCTTTTTTTCGCTCTTTTCCTGAGATGGCTTTTCAGCGGCTTTCGCGGGATCATTTTCCGGCGCAGCGGGGGCGGTGCGGCCTAAAGCGAGCACATCAGCGTCGTAGAGATGGATTTTGGCGTTGTACATTAATATTTCCATCATTTTCTGTTCGTAGTCGACGCGGATGTCCCGGATATTGGATTCCAGCGGTGCTTTCCAGTCGAGCAGCGTCTTGCCGGTCTGTTTGTCCAGTGCTTTGAGATGAATAATACTGGTGGATCGATTGCCAGTTCGCAGGTAATCGCGCGAGACGAGGAGCGTTATCGGCAGTAGATTCTGTTCGTCGAGGACCAGGTGTTTCTTCTCGAAGTCCTCAGTCCAGATTTGTTTTCCAGTCTGGCGATCAAAGACGGTCAGAGAACCATTCGTGGGAACTGAAGGCACGCTGACTGAGATTGTATTGCGTGCCTGGGAATTGCCGATCAGATAGACGCGGGCACGATCTGCAACAACGTAAAAGTCGTCGTGATTCCCTGTCTGATCCTTGTTGATGGTACCCAGGTCTCGCACCTGACCGTTTCTGAGGTCGACAATTTTCAGCTCCCCTGCGGGAGTGAGTGCTGCGAGGAAATGTTGGCTGCACATGGCGAATTTGGTTTCGCGGTCAAATTCCCGCGTCCAGGGCAGATGTGTTACACCCGGCTGGAAGGCGAAGATCGAAGTCAGGCGGGCATCGCGGATAGGATGCTTAATGTCGCCGGTAGGGATGATGCCGACGAAGTTGGAGCCCCCCTGGTAAATGGCGTGACTCATCAGGCGAATGTTGGCTGGTAGTTCGCGCTCCTGTCCGTCGCTGACGCGGAGGATCTTTTTCACTTCACGATTCCGCGAGACGAGATAGATCTGCCGGTCATCCCCGAGGACCCGGGTATCCTGATCCACGTTTTCATGGGTCCAGCGGATCTGGCCGGTGCGGGTGTCGACAAGAATGATGTTGCGACGACTGTAATAGCAGGTGTAATCGGCGTTCGCAGCGGCAATCATGCCGACGTTGCGAATCACGATTGATGGGTGATGGCGATGAATCAGCGACGATTCGGTTCCCAGCGGGGCGGGCGTCCGGTTGAACATGCTGTTGTAGTGGCGATTGGTCTGTTCCCGTTCGAGCTTCTGGCTCCAGATCAGCTTCCGGTCGACCAGATCGTAGAGGTGGAGCATATCGCGGTGCTGCAGTACCAGGTTGTGGCCCACCAGTTCGCTTTCATTGAAGCTGGAAGAACGGGCCTGCTGCATGGACCGGAGGGGCGTTGACCAGATCATTCGCTTGCTGAAGGTTTCGGTCATAGCCAGCCGATTCTCGCGGGGATCAACGGTCAGGCTATGTGTGCGGAAGAAGGGGAGTGGCGAGTCGAGTATGTCGAGCGTCTGCTCGCGGGTTGAGATATAGCGGCCTGAACCGCCGACAATCAGCTTGAGTTTTTCCGGACGCCAGTTGCTGGACTGCGGTCGCCGTTGTTCGTTGTCACGCAGCGTCTGTAAGGTGGCGACCATGAACTGTTCTACGCTCTGGCGATTGGGTAGACGGAGCTGGGAATCGAGGCCGGCAAGTTCTTCCAGGTAATGCTGTGCGTCGGCGTAGAGTTCGTGTTTCAGGCAGAGTCGAACCATGCCTGCCAGGCCTTCTGCGGTGAGTTCCGGCTGCTGTTGCTGGATCAGGCGAGAGAGCCAGAGTTCAGCGGTGAAGAATTCTTCCGAAGCCAGGGCGCCATCGATGAGCTGTCTCAAAACCGGAATCGAGGCGGCATGAAAACCGAACTGACGCAGGAAACGCTGCTGATCTTCGCTGTCGGCATTCGTGAGTTCCGCTGCACGCTGGCTTAAGTGTTGTGTGAACTGACCTTGTTCCAAATCACTGGCCTGGCTCCAGAGATCTTCCGCCTGCCCGGCGATCCAGCAGTCAATCTGGACTTCAGTATTTTCGTCCTGGAAGAAAGTCTCGGAGGGGGCCTGTCCCAGTTCCTTGAGTAGTGAGAGAGTGCGGGAGAATTCGTGCCGGGCCCGGGCCCGTTCGATGAGCAGACGCTGCAGTTCCAGTCGTTCGCTTTCGGAGCTGACCTGCTGCTGCAGTTCGGTGACCAGTTCATCGTGTTGCTGAAAGTCGGAGCGGATCTGTGCGGTCAGGCAGTGAACCAGCTGGCGATGGAATTTTTTCTGATCTGCGGCAGGGAGCTGGCTGCGGTCGATCTGCTGCAGACGGGACCAGGCGGCCTGGTAACGCTGATTCATGATCAGCGGTTCGGCTTCTTTGAAGAGTGCCAGCGGGCTGGTCGGGTTCTGCTGCTTGATTTTTTGGATCTGATTTTCAAAAGTCTGTTTCTGTTCGTAGCTGACCAGACCGCGGGGGCTCAGGGAAAGGAACTGACCACGATGCACGATCAGATTACCCAGAGGCTGGTGTGTGCTGGCGTTCGAGAGCCGGCTGACGACTTTGCCCGAAGCGACGTCGAAGGTCCAGACCTGTCCGCTCTGCAGGGGGACGTGCAGATGCTGGTCGGCAATCACGGCCTGTCCTGAAGGGGCACCCGCCTGTTTGTCGTAGAGTGTCTGCCAGGAGTTTTTACCTGTTTTGAGGTCGATGGCGGTCACACTGTTCATGCCCACCATCAGCACTTTGCCATCCGCGACGCCGGCCAGGGAGACCATCGCTTCTTTGGCCCGTTTGGTCCAGACCGGCAGGCCTGTGATCAGATCAAGGCAGATCACAGACTGATCATCGGGGGGCGTATAAACGACTTTGCTGTCGATGATAATCGGTGCAGAGGGGCTCCAGCGATGATTGAGGGGGTCGAAGCTGGTCTGTTCGAGGCGGTTGAAGTGCTGGCCGTTCTCATCCGAAGCGGATGAGGTGTAGCGGGTCGACCACAGAATGGAGTGGTTCAACTGTCCGATGGCGGTGACCAGGCCGATGGTGGTCGGGCAGATCA
Organism: Gimesia sp.; assembly: GCF_040219335.1. Taxonomy (NCBI): domain Bacteria; kingdom Pseudomonadati; phylum Planctomycetota; class Planctomycetia; order Planctomycetales; family Planctomycetaceae; genus Gimesia; species Gimesia sp. The sequence goes on from NZ_JAVJSQ010000029.1 coordinate 645,327, forward strand.
GGATTCCCTGGTCGACGGCAACCGGCGCGATCCACCAGCGGCGGACCATGTCCAGGGCAATGTCCTGTTCGGGGTTACCGATCTGCTGAGACCAGAGTTCTTCACCGGTCTGTGGATTAAGGGCGTAAACCCGAATCTCCCGATCGCGTTCGCCGATGATATAGAGTTCGTTGCCGGAAGGGGTGGGAGCACCGAAGAAGAAGGTTCCCGCGAGGGGCAGGTCGAACGGTTCATCGAATTTGACGCCTCCGACTTTCCAGAGAGGCTGACCGGTTTGCAGGTCGTAGGCGACCAGCTGATTGGACGACCAGAAGTCTTCCTCGAAATCGCCTCGCCGACGGCGGAAGCGGTTCAGATTCCGCGAAGTGCCGCTGGCGCTGAGGTTCAGACGCATGCTTTCCAGAATAAACAGCCGCTCGCCATCGCTGCTTTGGCTGCCCCAGTTGGCGTTGCGGTAGATCAGACTGGTCAGCGGGTGCGCATCGGGATCGGTCCCATTATAAATAGAGAACGGACGCACTTCCGGTGCGGGATCAAAGAGCCGCCGGGCCTCGGGTTCCTGTTGTCCCTTGAGCTGTGCCTTGATGAAGGACTCTTCCGGAGAGTTTTCCAGAGCCGTCTGCCAGAGCGGAGCCCCCGTCGCTGAGTCGAGGACCTGCACTCCTTTCAGGGTGCGAAAGACAATTTTCCCGTCGATGGCCAGGGGGGGCAGTGCTGGTACGGTGGCATGCTCGGAGCTGGCCAGGTCTTCCTGTATCAGATCGAGCTGAGACTGGATTGAATGATTGGAAGTCAGCGGGTAAGACCAGCGGGGAATCAGCAGCGGATCGGCCTGTTGAGCGCGGGCGGCATGACTGGGGGAGCCAAACAGCATGGGCCATTCGTCCAGGGGCTGATTTCCGGTCGAGCCGAGGATCTGTTGTTTTTCGAGCCAGGTCAGCGGTTTTTCGGTGCTGCCTCCGATTTGAATCGGCTGGCTGAGGTCGCTCGCACCGCTGGAAGATGCCATCAGTTGCCGGGCCAGTTCAGAATTGCCCGTCTGTTTCAGAATGTAAGCGGCCTTGGTCTTCCATTGGGGAGATCGGGTCAGGGGGGGCTGGTATTTCAGAAGTCGTTGAACGTATTGCTCAGCCAGTCCGAACTCTTTGCGTTCCATATGATAGGAGATCAGGTAGTTCATCGCCTGGGCCCCGGCAGCGGTGCTGGAGAAGCGGGTGGCGATTTCGGCGAGCTGTTCGGGGGGCGCATTGTTCTGCTGCGCGTCGTTGAACATTTTTTCCGCGAGGGCCGCATATTGGCGTTCGAATTTCGCTTGCTGTTCCTCGGGTAACAGCTCCAGGAGTTCGTAGATCAGTTCCCGGTCGGTGATCAGCCCCCGTTCCCCGGCAATGTGGACCGGCAGATTCAGGCTGTTTTCCAGCATCAGCTGCAGTTTTTCGCGTGCGGCCTCCCACTGCTCGTCCTGCAGTAACTGTTGTACACTTTTGAAGCGGCGTTCCTGTTCGAGGTCCTGCGGGTAACGGTAGTAGTCTGGAGTGCGTTTTTTGTCGGTTTCTTCCTCCTGCATATCTGCAGGCTGCATATCTGCAGGTTTTTTCTTACCAAAGATTCCCTGCAGGATCTGCTTGAGCTGATTCAGAGGTGGATTGGGTTTGGCCTGCTGCGGATCGTTGGGCTGGAAGGGCTGTTCTGCTTTGTCGTCTGCCTGGAGAGCAGGGGCCGATACCAGGAGGAGGCTGGTGATAATGGAAAAAACGATTGTCCGGGTGAGATGGATAAAATGCATGCAGACTGCCTTTGGGGATATCGAGCGAAAGCCCCCTGATTCTGAGATACAGAAGTTACGGGGCAGCTTGAGTTTTCACGCTAATTCCATTCTACAGTCAGATCAGGTTGAGCCAATACGGAATCTCTCCGATTCGAACATGAGTAGCTGAGTTTTTCTGGTGAATCAGGGGAATTCCGGGGTGGTCTGGTTGATCTTTTGTGGTGGTGTTGTGTATACTTTCGGGCAATCCTGAAGCAGGTCGTGATGTCAGGCCGGGCGTTTCCCGTCAATCAATTCCTGAAAATCAGGCTGTCTTGTGACTTTCAACCAAGATAGAGGGGGTGTTCGGTTGCAGATTTGTAAGCGGGAAGTTATTTTTGCACGCTTCAACTATAACGATCTGGTGAGAGACCAGCTGATGTAGTCGGCTGGACCCGCTGATTTTGTCTCCGGGGAGACCGGTTGGAATTGTCCTTTTCGGCCTGTTTTGAGGCCGATTTCGATCTCCGGTTCCACTGCGGAAGCCCTTTGAGACAACGATAATATTACTGTATTCACGATATCGTGTCGGATTTATCGATTCAAAGTCTTTAATGGACGAGTGGTTCGACGAGATGTGTCGAGTCACTCTTCGAGGAATGTTGGGAAATGTCAGACGATTTTGTATTGCAGCGAATCAGTGCCTCCAAACGGGAAAAACTGGGATCCATTGAAAGCCGTCGCATCCGTCGTGCAGGGCGTATTCCTGCTGTCGTGTACGGACATGAGCTGGAGCCTGCCCATATCAGTGTCGACGATCACGATCTGCGTGATCTGATCAAGAACCGGGAACGGGTTTTTGAAATCGACGTGGATGGTAAAGTCGAAGAGACGATTCTGCGTGATCTGCAGTGGGACACCTTTGGCACCTATATTCTGCATGTCGACCTGGTGCGGATCAACGCATCCGAGCGGGTGACTGTCGAAGTTCCTGTCACCCTGCGTGGTACTTCCCCTGGTGCCCTCGATGGTGGCGTGCTGGAACAGCCTCTGCACACACTGGAACTGGACTGCCTGGCTCACAGCATCCCGGACAGCATTCCTGTGCGAATCAACTCGCTGGAAATTGGCGATGCGATTCACGTCAGCGATATCGAAGTCCCTCGTGGAGCCAAGATCCACAACGAAGCAGAACAGGTTGTGGTTCACGTTCTGCCTCCGCAGGGCGTTCCTGAACCCGGGGCGCAAGAAGACGAAGGTCCTGACGCTCCTGAAGTTATTGGGGAATCCGAATCAGAAGAAGCAACCGAAGAATAGTTGTCCCTGGTTCAATCGCGATCAAGTAATCAGTTGTTAAGAACCTGACGGGTGGCGTTGTGAAAGTGGTCGTAGGACTGGGGAATCCCGGTAGACAATACGAGCGAACACGTCACAATATCGGGTTTGACGTTTTGTCTCAGCTGGCAGACTGGCACGGTGTTGCCGGGTTCAAAAGTCAGTTTGAGGCGCTCGTCGGTGAGTTTTCGCTGGGGGGTGACAAGGTGTTACTCGTTGCCCCGCAGACATTTATGAATTTAAGTGGTCGCAGCGTTGCTGCTGTGACGAAGTTTTACAAACTGCCTGCCAGTGATGTCATGGTGGTTTGTGATGATATGAACCTGCCTCTGGGGCGGCTCCGATTACGGGGATCCGGCTCGGCGGGAGGCCAAAAAGGTTTACAGGACATTCTCCAGAAACTGGGGACCCAGGATGTGCCACGCCTGAGAATGGGAGTGGGACGACCTCCGGCCGGGTTTGCGGTAGCGGATTATGTTTTAAGTCGATTTCGGGATCACGAATCCGATTCGGTTTCGCAGGCGGTACAAAACGCGGCCCGCGGGGTTGAATGCTGGGTCGAACAGGGCCTGGAAATCGCCATGAATCAGGTGAATGCACCTGAATGAATCACGGACCCTGGTTTTTGTGAAAACCGGTGGTCAAAACAAAATAGAGTCTGATCGTCAATCTGGCCTTGGGGCCAAATTATTCCGGGAGAACAGTCTTGTCTGTAGCAGAGAAAAAAGCGGTTATGGTTAATTACGAAGGTATGTTCCTGCTGGACAGCAGCAAATTTGCTGCAGATCACGAAGGAACCATTGCACACGTTCTGGAAATTCTGTCAAAAGCCGGTGCCGAAGTCGTAGCCCACCGTCCCTGGCAGGATGGTAAGCTGGCTTACGAAATCGACGGCCACATGAAAGGTCTGCACTACCTGGTGTATTTCACCATGCCTGGTAGCGGAATGGATGTGATTACCCGTTCCTGTCACCTGAGCGACATTGTGATTCGCCAGATGGTCATCAAGCAGCCTCAGACACTGTTTGATGCCATGGTATCAGCCATCGATCCATCGGCTGCACCAGATGCCGTTGGCGAAGGTAGTAGTGATGACAGTGTCGACTACGATGCACTCAACGACGACGATGACGACGATAGCGACAGCGACAGCTAAGACGTCTGCATCTGGAGCCTGGAGCTGAAGAGCGTTTCAGGAAAGTTACCCGAATTAAGTCATTCAAATTCACGGAGGCCGTTGATGGCCAGTTTCAACAAAGTCATCCTGGTAGGAAATCTGACTCGCGATCCGCAGGTGCGATACACGCCCGGAGGAAGTGCGGTTGCGGAAATTGGTCTGGCAGTGAACCGAAGCTGGTTTGATAAGAATTCCAATTCCCGGAAGGAAGAAACAACGTTTGTGGATGTGACCCTGTGGGGACGCACTGCAGAAGTTGCGAGCGAATATCTGACCAAGGGGCGTTCGGTACTGATCGAAGGGCGTTTACAGCTGGATCAGTGGGATGACAAAGAATCGGGCCAGAAACGCAGCAAGCTGAAAGTGGTTGGCGAAAACATGACCATGCTCGGCGGACGAGGCGATGGCCCCGGAGGCGGTGGCGGTCCCAGCGGTGGCGGCGGTGGCGGTGGCAGTTATGGCAGCCGTGGCGGTTCCTCGCAGGGTGGTGGTTCATCCAGCCCGGCAGATTCCTTTTACGATTCACCAGGTGGAATGCCCGATGACGACGTGCCTTTCTAGGTGAAGGCCGTTTCAACGGAGCAGCACAACGAGTCAATTTTTATTCAAAACGATAGTAAAAACTGAAAATTACGGAAGTGATTGATAATGGTTCGCAAACAACGTAGCACCTCTGTGGTCGGTAGTTCCAAGTCATCTATCGAGGTTTTGCTGGCAGAAAATGTCGATAACCTCGGTGTGCAGGGTGACATTGTGCGGGTCAAGCCCGGCTATGCCCGTAACTTCCTGCTGCCTTACGGCATGGCCACCATTGCCACTGAGCACAACAAGCGGATGGTGACACAGCACCAGAAGAAAGTGGCCGAGCTGGAAAAAGAGTATCTCAAATCGCTCAAGGGACTGGCAGACAAAGTCAGCAAGCACAGCGTCACCATGGAAGCCAACGCCAACGAAGAAGGTCACCTGTATGGTTCGATCGTGGCTGTTGACATCAGCAAGTCCCTCAAGGAGAGCGGCTTCGAAGTCGATGCCGAAGCGATTCGCCTGGAAGGTCCGCTGAAAGAGCTGGGTATGTATACCGTTAAGCTGCAGCTGCACGAAAAGGTGAAGACCGAAGTCAAAGTCTGGGTCGTACCGACTGCAGAAAAAGGCTAACCCGCTCTGGCAGCTGGGCTGTCGAACAGTGTCATAAAAAACGAAGAGGTCCGGTTATTGCCGGACCTCTTTTGTTGTTATATGATGACGCCTGCAACACGACGTGCATGCACCCGGAGCTGAGTGGGGGCTGCGTCGTGTGTTTTCATTTCATTGAGTCAAACGTTCCAGGGGATGGTCATGTCAGTTGCGGGCAAGGGAAATTTTCGCCGTCCAAAACAGGAGTCTGTGGAAGAGCTGTTCGGTAAAGTGCCGCCACAGAACCTGGATGCAGAGAAAGCCGTGCTGGGCAGTATTCTGCTCGACAACGTGGTCATCGATGACCTCGTGCAGATTGTCAAAACCAACCATTTCTATAGCGATAAAAACGCGCGGATCTTTGCTGCGATCCTGCGTTTGCACGATGCCGGCGTCCGCGGGATTGACGCGGTGACGGTAGCCGAAGAGCTCGACTCCAAGGGAGAACTGGACGAGGCCGGCAATGTGATGTACCTGCACGAGATCCTGGAGAGCGTCCCTCACGCGGCGCATGCGGAATACTATGCGAACATCGTGCGGGACAAGTCGGTCCAGCGGGAACTGATTCACTCGTGTACCGAAATCATTCGGGAAAGCTATTCGCCGCAGGGCGACACTCTGGAAGTGTTAAACAAGGCCGAGCAGAGTATCTTCAGTATTCTCGAATCGCAGGGAGAAGGGGATAAGATCGACATCAAGGACATCCTGATGGATGCCTTCGACCGGATCCATGAGCGAACCCAGAAAGAGGGATCGCTGACCGGAACCACGACCGGGTTCGTCGATCTGGACGAACAGATCAACGGTTTTCAGCCTTCCGAATTGATTGTCCTGGCGGCCCGTCCTTCGATGGGGAAGACCGCGCTGGTCTGTAACTTCGCGGAAGCCGCCGCCGACGAGGGGGGCGTGGCGACGATCATCTTCTCTCTGGAACAGTCAAAGCTGGAACTGGCAGAGCGTCTGTTGTGTATCCGCTCGGGCGTGAACGGTCACTCGCTGCGTGCCGGGGACCTGGAAGAAGACGAGCGGCACCGGTTGCTGGAGGCTTCTTCCCAGATCAGCGAGATGCCTCTGTTTATCGATGACAAGCCGGGGCGTACGATTCAGGAAATCAGTGCGATTTGCCGGCGTTTGAAGCGGTTGAGCAACCTGGGGCTGATCATCATCGATTACCTGCAGCTGATTGAACCGGAAGACAAGACGATGCCCCGTGAGCAGCAGATCGCGGGGATCACGCGACGACTGAAGGGGCTGTGTAAGGAATTGAATGTGCCGACGATCGCCCTGGCCCAGTTGAACCGCGGTGTGGAGTTGCGTGAAGACAAGCGTCCGCGTCTGGCTGACTTGCGAGAAAGTGGAGCGATCGAACAGGACGCCGACCTGATCATGTTCCTGCACCGTCCGGACGCTTATGATCCGGAAGACCATCCGGGGCTGGCAGAGGTGGTTGTGGCCAAGCACCGTAGTGGTCCGACCGGGATTGTAAACCTGACGTGGCTCCGTGAATCGATGCGGTTCGGCAACTACACGAACCTGGATATCCCTGAAGGGGGCTACATGGGAGATGATGGCGGAGGCGGCGGATTCGGTTAAACGCGCCTGGCTGCCACCGGTAATTCTGAAAACTGGGGAGGAGATGAAATGCGATCGACCTCTGAGTTGAAGTTGCGTGGCGTGGTGAAGTTTCTGGTGCTGTTGACGATCAGCGTTGCTGCTGTTTCCAGGATGCAGCCTGCTTTCCCGGCAGAAGAGTCTGATACGCAGGCGCTGCCCGGAAAGATTGAGCCGCCGTTTGCCTGGAACCGGACCGATAAGTATGTGCCTCCCGATTTCGAAGCGTTTTTCCCGGATGACAAGGCAGCGGGCGCGCAGCTGGATCAGCTGGTCGACGGCAAGTTGAAGATCAACAGTATCGATGAGCGTCTGGCTTTGATTCGGCGTGGGCTACGGAACTGTTCGCGACATCGGACCACACTGCTGGGGCAGGTGGGGAACCAGTATATCTGGAATCGGAAAGCGCAAGATCCCCGGGCGATCGAACTCATGTATCACGCGAGTGTCAGTGACCTTCCCGGTGTTGCGCACTCTGCACTCTATCACGGCCCAATGGTGGTGTCGGATCGTTCGGCAAATCTGGTACGGATGCTGATGGAGCAATATCCTCAGCTGCCCTGGCATGTGAAGCACCGCATTGCCTGGGGGATGCAGACCTATGGCGACAAGGAGCAGACGCGAAAGCTGCTGTCAGGGCTACTGGATGATCACAGTCAGTTGAACGATCTGACGGTGGGAGCGACACTGGAGACCTGGCAGGCGGTGTTTGAGACCGATCCGCCTGGGTTAGAGCGGTTTGATGATCTGGGCCTGTGGATCATTGCTTTTCATCGGCCTGATGTTTCCGCGACACATCCCCGGGCTGCGGAGATTTTGCGGAAAATGGTGATGAAACCATTCGGGGCTCGGCAGGATGCGGTACTGGCCTTTCTCACCCGGGTCGATGAGGGATACGAGACAGCCATCGTGCTGGTGAAGGGGTTGAAGAACCGTCGACTGCTGGAAAATATCATTTCGAAGCGAATGCACCTTGAGCTGGACTGCAATGAGCTGTTCACGGCGTTGGTGTTACAGACGCGACGGCTGAATGAACTGGCTCACTTCCTGCCTGAGGGAAGTCGCCGGAGTTATCTGCCTGACTACACGCGTCCGCCCGTGGATGCGAATTATGCGTATGCGGCGTCGGAATATGTGGCCCCTGATTATGAGGTCTATTTCGCGGATGATCCGGCAGCAGGCAAGCAGCTGGATGATGTCTATGCGAAACGGGATCAGTTGAAAATGACTGATGCGGAACTGCTGGAACTGTTTCGTCAGGGGCTGCGGCATTCGAAGCATTCACCCAATGTCATGATTGGCTGGTTTTCTCAGTCAATGGGTTGGCCGCGCGATCCTCGATTGACGGAGATCTTATATCAGACGCTCGATCCGAAAGGACCGCCGGGAGTGCGCAAAGCAGCACTCTATTATGGCTTTGGCCTGGGGACGAAGAAGACGAAGAATGTGCTGCGGGCGTTGTATCACGTCTATATGGCGCCCCCCTTTGATGCCACGACCAATCACAATATGCGCACGCGGATTCTATGGGGGGTGCGTGATCATGAGGATGATAAGTATTACCTGTCGACACTGTTCGCCGAGGCATTAAGAGAACACGAGCAGTTGACGGAAGTTGCATTGGAGCAGGCAGTCAGTGCTTACCGTCAGTTGACTGGTGGAGAGCCTCCGAATCTGGAGGAATATGCAAAGCGTGGGGTTTATGTTGTGATGTTCGGCAACGAGGCAGCGAGTACCATAGCTGCCTCTAAAGCATACGTGGCCGAGAGACTGGGGGATTCAGAGCGTATACTCGAGGCGAAACATCTGGATGAAGACAGTAACATCAGTGTGATCATGCTGGTGCGCGGGAGCGCAGGGATGGACTGGCTGATTAAAAAGCTGCAGGCTCCGCCAAAGCTGCCGATCTACTTTGCGGGGCTGTTAACGCCGCAACTCATTGAGCAGAGCAAGCCTCTTAAAGGCTTTGAAAAATATCTTCCCGCGGAGGGACCACGGGAAGAGTAGCCTGAAGGCGGTTATTCTTCTTCGTCTTCCGCTGCAGCATCGGGGGCGAAGCCGCGACGCATGGTGTTTTCGGTGACGTTGACCGGGACGAGGAACTGCAGCAGATAGTCGGGGCCGCCAGTCTTGCTGCCGATGCCGGACATCTTGAAGCCGCCGAACGGGTGGCGTTCGACCATGGCGCCGGTGATGTTCCGGTTGAGGTAGATGTTGCCGGCTACGATTTCCATGCGTGCCTTGTTCAAGTGGGCGGGGCTGCGACTGAAGACGCCTGCCGTGAGGGCATAGGGTGTATCGTTGGCGATGGTGATCGCTTCGTCAAAGTCGTCTGCCTTGATGACGGCGAGGACGGGGCCGAAGATTTCTTCCTGGGCGATCTGGCAGGTGGAATCGACGTCAGTGAAGATGTGCGGGCCTACATAGTAACCTTCGTCTTCCAGGTCGGAGGTGTCACAGGCCAGGGCCAGGGTGGCTTCTTCTTTGCCGATTTCGATGTATTCCAGAATCCGCTGATGGGCTTCTTCATCGATAACGGGACCAACGACGGTGCCGGGATCTTCGGCGGGGCCAATCTTGAGGGCCCTGGTGGCTTCGACCAGGCGGCTGACGAAGGTGTCGTGAATCGATTCGAGTACGATGACGCGGGAGCAGGCCGAGCATTTCTGGCCGGCGTAGTTGAAGGCGGAGTGGATTACACCCAGTACCGCTTCATCGAGGTCGGCATCGTCGTCGACGATGATGGCGTTCTTGCCGCCCATTTCCGCGATGACCCGTTTGACCATCTTCTGGCGGGTGTCGGTATCGGAGGCAGATTCGTTGATCGCCAGGCCGACATCGCGTGAGCCGGTGAAGGTAATCATTTCCACGTCGGGGCTGCCGACGAGTTCGGGGCCGACTTCTTCACCGATGCCGGGCAGGAAGTTGACAACGCCATCGGGGATGCCTGATTCGTGGATCACGTCCATCAGTTTGGCGGCGACGATCGACGATTGTTCGGCCGGTTTCATGACGACCGTGTTGCCTGTGACCAGCGAAGCGACAGTCATGCCGGTCAGAATCGCGAGTGGGAAGTTCCAGGGGGCGATGACAGCCACGGTGCCGCGGGGACGATAGAAGTAGACGTTCTCTTCACCGGGGACATCACAGTGCAGCGGATGAGCCAGGCGGCGCATCTGGTTGGCGTAGTACATGCAGAAGTCGATGGCTTCGACGACATCACCGTCGGCTTCTTCCCAGGGTTTACCGCATTCAAAGACGATCCAGGCGGCCAGCTCAAAACGGCGGCGACGCATGTTGGCGGCGATCAGTTCCAGGTATTCGGCGCGGTACTGGGGTTCGGTACGCGACCAGGCAGGGAAGGCACGCCGGGCGGCATCGATGGCGTCGATGGCGTCGTCCGCAGAGGCGGAGGAGACGGTTCCCAGTGAGTCGGATTTGTGAGAAGGGTTCCGCGAAGTGATCGTGGCTTTGGTGTCGATCGCGCGGCCGTTGATCAGCAGCGGGTATTCTTTACCGAACTGGTCTTCGACTTCTTCCAGGGCCGCCTGCATTTTCGTGCGGGATTCTTCGAGGCTGAAATCGGTGAGCGGTTCATTCTGGAAGCCGTCGTCTTCTGCCTGTTTCTGTTGGGTGGCGGTTTTCGCATGTTCGGACGGGTTCATCATCAGGGTCTCCAGGTTGACGTGCTCGGTAAAGCTTTGTCGAAGGAATGAATCGTTAGAGGTGTTTTCCAGCAGGCGGCGGACGAGGTAAGCCATGCCGGGAATCAGTTCGCCGAACGGCGTGTAAATGCGGACGCGATGCCCCATCTCCGCAAAGACCTGGGCCTGTTCCTTGCCCATGCCATACAGCATCTGAATTTCATAAGCGGAAGGGGGAATGTCCAGTTCGTGGGCCGCGGCGATGGCGTGCGCCAGGCTGCGGAGGTTATGACTGCCAAAGGCAGGTCGGAGCCACTGATGGTTTTCCAGCAGGACCTTGGTCAGTTTTTCGAAGTTGGCGTCCGATTCCCATTTCTGCTGGAACACGGGGATCGGCCAGTTGCGGTAGCCGGAAACAATGGTTTCGTAGTCCCAGTAGGCGCCTTTGACGAGGCGGATCCAGATCGGTGTTTTGCGTTTCTTAGTCCACTTGAGCAGGTCCTGCAGATCCTGTTCGGCGGCCGGCTGGTAAGCCTGAATCACGATGCCGACGTTGTCGAAATCGCGGAATTCTTTTTCCATCAGCGTCTGTTTGAAAATTTCCAGCGTCAGTGGTTTGTAGGAGTTCTGCTCCATGTCGACGTGCAGGTAGGCATCGTACTTCATCGCGTGTCGGAGTAGTTTCCGCAGGCGGGGCTGGACGACGGCCATCGTGCCGACCGGATCGGTGGGCTTGAACTGGCTGCACAGGGCAGAGAGCTTGATGGACACATTGGTGCGGGGCAGGTGTCCCTGGCTGTCCCAGTCGATCTGAACATTTTCGGACCATTTCCGCACGCGGGGGGCGAGTCCAGAGATCAGATCCAGGTAGGACTGCAGATATGCTTCGGCTTCGACTTCGCTGATGACCGCTTCGCCCAGCAGGTCGAGGGTGAAGGCGAAGTTCTCGCTGCGGAGGCGGTCGACGGTGTAGTGGATTTCTTCGACAGAGGAACCCGCGATGAAGCGGCTGGCCATGCGGCGGGCATTGGAGCGGGCGTTCAGGGCCAGGGCACGTCCGAGGACGGAATTCGGTTGCGAAAGTTCCAGACCGATGCGGGCTGCCCAGGGGAGATGCTTGCGGACATCTTCAAAATATTCCTGCAGGTGCCGGACGATAGACTCGTGCGAGCGGAGCATGGGAAGCACGTCGACAAAGCGGAACATCTGCACTTTGACGGATTCGTCGGCCATCGCCCAGGAGAGGATGCGATCGTCCCACCAGCGTTTTTCGAACATGGTCGGCTCGCGCCGTTCCAGGTGCCCCCAGATCTGCTCACCGAGATCCCGGGTGCGCTGTTCGATTTGTTGATTCAGATCGGAAGACGATTTTTTACGTGCCACTATAAATAACCTGCCTCTGAGTGCTCGAGGCACTATCTCTGGTAGATGGAATTTGTTTCAGAGACCATTGGCTGAGGGTGTTTTTCCGGATTGCGGGTCCAGATTGATGACATCCTGTCAGCAATACTCTTACGTCAACGGTGCCTGCGACGTTGGAGCCGCCGGAACTGTTCACTGCGAAGCAGGTTAACAAATCCGCAAAGGCGTGGTAAGTGTGTCGGGTCGCTCAATCGGAACTTTTCTCTGCTGGCGGACGGGAATCGGGCTTGTCAGACCGGCCTGAGACTTTATTCTAAAGGAAATTATAAAAATGGGAAATCGGGCGGCTGTTCGTCTTTGGTTGCATTGATGTTAAATGACCTGTGACTGATAATAGACGCTAAGACGAACTGACTCAGCGAGTCGAGTGCGGCTGCGAATTGAGCAAGATCAAGACAATTTGGAGAGGGACCAACCTGCGATGCGTGATTTTGAATACGAAGCACCTGTTTCCCTGGCTGATGCCGTCGGGTTATTAGCCAAAAGCAATGGAAATGCCCGCCCGCTGGCAGGAGGAACCGACCTGATCGACCATGTCCGCACCGGCCGGTTGACGACCGATCTGATTGTCGATTTGAAGAAGATTCCGGAACTGATGGCGCTGGAGCTCAACGACAACGGGCTCCGCCTGGGAGCCGCGGTTCCCTGTTATCAGATCTACGGCCACCAGGGGATCGTCGATAACTATTCCGCGATCACTGACAGCAGTCATATTATCGGCGGCATGCAGATTCAGAACCGGGCCAGCGTCGGGGGAAACTTGGCGAATGCCGGTGCAGCCGCGGATTCAACACCCGCGTTAATCGCTCTGGAAGCGACCGTCGTGATTGCCGGTCCCGATGGGACCCGCGAAGTCGCGGTTGAAGATTTCTGCACCGGGCCTGGTCAGAATGTGCTGGAACCGGGGGAGATCATTGTGGAACTCCACTTCCCGCCTCGTCCCGCTCACAGCGGTTCACATTACCGGCGATTCATTCCCCGGAATGAAATGGATATTGCCGTCGTGGGAGTCGGGGCCTCCGTGGTTCTGGATGAGAGTGGCGAAAACTTCGTTTCGGCCCGCATCGGACTGGGAGCTGTCGCTGCCAAACCGTTCCTGTGCCAGGAAGCGTGTGACGCACTGGCAGGTCAGCCGGTGAATGATGAGACCATCAAAAAAGCAGCGGACGCAGCGAAGTCGGTCGTGCATCCGATTACCGACATGCGGGGCACCGAAGAATTCCGTATTCATGTGACCGGCGTGTTGACCGAACGTGTCATCAAACAGGCGGTGGAACGTGCTCGGGGATGATTCGTTTCAGCGAAGCGAAAACTCTCTCTTACAACTGAATCCCAACTGAAATTTTTAATAAGGACACTTCGATGGCGAAGAAACGGATCGTAACCGCGACTATCAATGGCCGTGAAGAGGAGTTCCTCTGTCAGCCTCGACAGACCTTGCTCGAAGTCTTACGCAATACACTCAACCTGACCGGTGCCAAGGAAGGTTGCTCCAACGGCAACTGTGGTGCCTGCTCGGTCGTGATGGACGGGAAAGCCGTCAATACCTGTATGGTTCTGGCGGTCGAAGCCGAAGGGACCGAGATCGAAACCATTGAAGGGCTCGCTCCCGGCGATGGTCTGGATCCGCTGCAGGAAGCTTTTCTGGAAAATGCAGCGCTGCAGTGCGGCATCTGCACCCCGGGCTACATCATGTCTGCCAAAGCGTTCCTGGATAAGAATCCTAACCCGACCGAAGAGGAAATTCGCTTCTCGATGGCGGGTAATCTGTGTCGCTGCACCGGATACGACAAGATCGTGCGTGCGATTCAGCAGGCTGCGGAAGTACGATGTGGAAAAACTGCCTCATGTGAAAAGGAGACGGTCTAATGGCGACAATCGATGAAACCAAAACAGATGCAGGCAGTGGTGATGCTCCCAAGTACAAAGTGATCGGCACGCGTCCGATTCGTCACGACGGAGCCGACAAGGTTACCGGTCGTGCGTTGTACGGTGCGGACATCAAGGTCAAAGGGATGATCTACGGTGCGATTCATCGCAGCCCACACGCTCATGCCGTGATCAAGTCGATCGATATTTCCAAAGCGGAAGCACTGCCCGGCGTTCGCGCTGTGGCGACGAGTGCCGACATGCCCGAGCCCGGTGATAAAATTGCAGAACTCGGCGAAGGGGCCGTGAATCTGAATCACCTCAGCAGCAACAACCTGGCCCGCACCAAGGTGCTCTACAAGGGACACCCGATTGCCGCGGTCGCTGCCGACAATATTCACATCGCACAGGAAGCAGCCAGTCTGATTGAGGTCGAGTACGAAGTGCTGCCTCCGGTGATGGACGTGCTGAAGGCGATGGAAGACGATGCTCCGGTTCTCAACCCGGATGTGCATACCGAAGAAGCCGTTTCGGGAGAAATGGGCGACAAACCTTCAAACATCGCCAAGCATCTCGTCTATGAGAAAGGGGATATCGCCCAGGGTTTCGCAGATGCGAAATACGTCGTGGAAAAAGAATTCCGTACCGCGACCGTGCACCAGGGTTACATCGAACCGCACGTGGCGACCTCACTCTGGAACAATGACGGACAGATTACCGTCTGGACATCGACCCAGGGAACGTTCTCTGTTCGTCAACAAGTCGCTGAATTGCTGGATGTGCCGCTGGCCCGTGTGAAAGTCGTGCCGATGGAAATCGGTGGTGGCTTTGGTGGTAAGATTTCGGTCTACCTCGCACCGGTGGCCGCCGTGCTGTCCCGCAAGTCGGGAGCTCCGGTGCAACTGGTGATGGACCGGGCTGACGTACTGCAGGCAACCGGCCCGACACCCGGTTCCTACATTAAAGTCAAAATGGGAGCCGATGCTGACGGCCGCATTACCGCCGCTGAAGCTTGGATGGCTTACGAAGCGGGCGGTTATCCCGGTTCGCCGATCGGGGCCGGCTGTATGTGCGTCTTCTCCTGCTACGATGTGCCCAACGGCCGCGTGGAAGGCTACGACGTCTGCGTCAACAAGCCACGGACGAATGCCTACCGGGCTCCCGGGGCGACCAATGCTGCATTTGCGACAGAAACGGTTGTCGACGAACTGTGCGAACAACTGGGTATGGCACCGATTGATTTCCGTCTGCTGAATGCCTCGAAAGAGGGAACCCGGCGGATCGATGGCGTGACTTATCCCCGCATCGGTCTGGTGGAAACACTGGAAGCGATCAAAAACAGCGAGCACTTTAATTCAGCCCTGGAAGGGGATAACAAAGGCCGCGGCATTGCCTGTGGTTTCTGGTTCAACGCCGGACTGAAGTCAGCTGTGACTGCGACCGTGAACTCAGATGGTTCGGTTGGTCTACTCGAAGGTTCGACCGACATCGGCGGTTCGCGTACCGCGATCGCGATGCAGTTTGCCGAAACCCTGGGGATCGCCGCGGAAGACATCAAGCCGGCTGTGGTTGATACCGACAGCGTGGGTTACACCGACGTGACGGGCGGCAGCCGCGTGACTTATGCGACCGGTTGGGCCGCTTATGAAGCGGGAAAAGACCTGCAGCGTCAGATCGTGGCCCGCGCCGCTGAGCTGTGGGAAGTCGATCCGTCTGCTGTCTCTTATGATGATGGTTGTGTGGTCGGTCCCGACAAGCGAGTGCCGTTCAAAGAGATCGCCATCGAACTGAGTCTGACCGGCGAACCGCTGGTCGGGCGGGGCGTTTCGAATCACAACGAGCCCGGTGGTGCCTTTGGTGCCCACGTGGTCGATGTGGAAGTCGATCCGGATACGGGTAAAGTCGATATCCTGCGTTACACGGCTGCCCAGGACTGCGGAACGGCGATCCATCCCGCTTATGTCGAAGGACAGATTCAGGGTGGTGCTGTGCAGGGGATTGGCTGGGGGTTGAACGAAGAATACTGGTATGACACGGAAGGCAGCATGCGAAATGCGAACTTCCTCGATTACCGGATTCCCACCTGTTACGACCTGCCCATGATCGAAACGATCATCGTGGAAGTGCCGAACCCCGGTCATCCGTTTGGTGTGCGTGGCGTTGGGGAAGTTCCCATCGTACCGCCGCCGGCCGCGCTGGGAGCCGCGATTCACGAAGCAGTCGACGTGCGGATGTACGAGCTGCCGATGTCGCCGCCACGCGTACTGCACGAACTGTTGCAGAAACAGTCCTGAAGTAAAGGAGGCCCTGATGCCTCGCCTGTTTGTTCCTCCCCTGCTCAGACCGTTCTGTGAGGGGGAGGAAGAAGTGGTTGTCGACGGGAGCACCGTGCTGGAAGCGGTGCAGTCCCTCGATGCTCAATATCCGGGAACGCTGGAGCGGCTCTGTCCTGACGGGAAGCTGCGGCCCGGAATCGCGGTGACCGTCGATCAGAACGTAACTCCCCGGGGGCTGGCGCAGAAGGTGTCACCCGAGAGTGAGATTCATTTCCTGCCCGCGATTGGTGGCGGGTGAGATTGGCGTGCTTTCTGTAGGACTGCGTGGCCTCGGATGTAATCCGGGGTTGTCGGAGACAACAGGAGGTTGCGGGGGACGCGTTCTGTTGCGGGAGGGCGTGCCTCAAGTACTGAATGTTGAGGTGGGTGGCTTTGCTCTGAACTGATCGCATTCACTGAGACCTCCTGCTCGCTGCGCTCGGCTCGGATTGTATCCGAGCCCACCCATGCTTCAGTTCTTGCCAGGTGAATTACATATTCTTCAGCGGAAAGCCGATGGCGTTTTTCGGGGCGAGGAAGACGGTGCCGTGGCGCATCTGTCTGGCGGGGAGCTTCATTTCCGGCGTGCGGTTGGTCCAGGTCTGCAGGTCGGGGCTCGTGGCCAGGCAGTAAGAGAAGTGGCTGCCGGGGGCGTCCCAGTAGAGGTACCAGAGTCCGTCGTGTTTGAACAGAGACGGGCCTTCGCCCATCGTGTTGACTATTGAGGTACCTGCGCCGGCGATCGGCGGTCCGAGCGTGGTCTCGTAAGGTCCCTGCATGTGTTTGCTGAAGACGAGCCTTAAGTTTTTGCCTCCCTGGTCGGCTGGCATTTCGTTTTTGATGACCATGATCCAGCGGTCGTCTGTCGGTGTTTTCGTATTCTGATCATCGTGGGCGATAAAAGGATCGATGACGCTGAGTTCCGGCTGCGGGCTATAGAAGAGTTTGGGCTTCGTGAAGGTTTTGAAATCGCGGGTGCGGATGGCGTAGGGCCGGTGGTCGTGGCCGTGCTGGTCCCGGCTCTGGTCCTGATCGTTGAGTTCTGTTTCCAGCGTGGTGCTCCAGAGGATCAGGTATTCCTGCTGCTCCGGATCCCAGTGGATTTCGGGGGCCCAGGTGTTTTTCGCGCCGTCGCTTTCCTGCCAGACGACGATTTTGCGGGGCGTGCTCCAGTGCCGCAGGTCTTTCGAAGAGGCATAGCCGATGCTGCGCGACTTCCAGCTGGTGGTCCAGACCATGTGGAACTTACCGTCGTGGTAGACGATGGAGGGATCGCGGGTCAGGCTTTCTTCACCCCACTTCGGGGCGGGCATAACGACCTTGCCCTCGTTGAGCCAGTCGAAGTGCAGGCCATCGGTGCTAAAGGCGAGGTAGACGCCGGTTTCACCGTTTCCGAGGAAGTAGGGGAGCAGAAAGATCTGGTTGGTGTTTTCTGGTTTTTCTGCTGCGGGGAGCGGGGTGAGGAAAGAGCAAAGCAGGAGAAACAGGATGCAGGGCGCTTGCGGTTTCATTATAGTGCCATTCTGAGGGATGCGTTTGATGTCAGGGGCTCAATCCCATGTTAGCGGGGGACTGATCCTGGGGCTACCATCACAAGGGTGATGCGTTGTCCCGGATAGAATCCAGGATCAACTTCTACGAATTAAATGAGAAAAGGAATTAATAGATGGGATTGGATTTATGTTTACAGGCAATTCCTGAGAAGTGCAAATTATTAGATCTGGTCAGTACGGGTAAAATTAAAGTCTATCTATTAGGGTTTATCAATTACCACTATGAGCACGAAGGACACGGAAAAGGTGAGCTGACTCTCAATCCCAATAATGAATGGGAGAATAATGAAGGCAAGTGCTTTATTGAGTCGCTGTATGATCTGGAAAAAACATCGCCGGGTGTTTTAGATCGGAGTATGTATCTGGGGCGTGCCCATTCCTCGTTTTGCAGATTACTCGAGCTTCAGGCAAGAACTGAGGAAGAGGAAAAGATTGCACGAAAATCTGTTTATGGGAATGATTTTCTGCCTGCATATCTGGGGGAACAAGAGGAGCCCAAGCTCAGGTGGAACTCTGCAGAATATTCTGAATTGATCTATCTCTGGCTATCTGAGAGGTCTCCTGCAGAAATTGGAGATCAATATGAGCGGGCTGGATTTGGCAGAGAAACTGTTCGTCTGACGGATGAAGAGTACGAACAACAAAAAATACAAGTTTCACAGTTGTTCAAAGAATTTCAGGATCTTTACAAAGGGGCCGTTGAGAATCAGGAAGCGATGATTGTGAAACTGTCCTGAGTTGGCGGGGTTGTCGGTAGACAACAGGAAACTGTCAAGGTGATGGTTCGATTCAGAGCAAAGCTGAAAACCATAATGATCTGGTAGGAACCGGTTTTTTTAACTGTGAGATTTTACAGTCAGTCTCCTGCTCGCTACGCTCGGCCCGGATTACATCCGAGCCCACCCGGTTTTCTTGAGTTGGGACGGTTCCTCGATCACTGTCGGACAAGCCGACAGATGGCACCCAGTGCTGGTCTTTCTTTTAAACCGATTACTCTGTCGTGAGCAGTTCTTTGACTGTCTGTACGAGGTCTTCGATGTGGTAGGGTTTGGGGATGAAGCGGTCGACGCCGCGGTCGAGGGCGAGTTCGCGGTATTTGGGTTCGCTGTTGCCGGTGACCATGACGATTTTGGGGGCCCGCTGCTTGTTGTTGATGATGCTGTCGAGGACAGCAAATCCGCTGCGGCGGGGCATGACCAGGTCGAGGAGGACCAGGTCGGGGGCGTCGCGTTCGATTTTCATCAGGCCTTCGTTGCCATCGTGGGCGGTGAGCACCTCATACCCTTCTGCTTCGATGGCCAGCTGTAAAGGCTCTGTAAGACCCTCGTCATCGTCGATGATGAGGACACGTTTTTGAGGAGAAGTGTTCATTAGCCTGGCGTTTAAATCCTGGTGTGGCCCGCGCTGGGGAAGTGTGCAGAAAGTATTATATCACCCCTGCTGGCGAAAATCCAATTATTAAGATCCAACGGACGTGTGGCGCTCCCCAAACCGGTGCCGGTTCGATAAAATGGGCCGGTGCGCGCGTGGCGTGCGCCAGTTTCGGGACGGTCCGGGATCAATATGTCTTTATCTGTTTATTCTTAAATCACGCAATGGGATAGTTTTGTGTCAGCGACGTCGGTAATCGGGTTACAGTGGGGCGATGAAGCCAAGGGCAAAATTGTAGACTTACTCTCCGAGCAACACGAGATCGTGGTGCGTTACCTGGGGGGCAATAATGCAGGCCACACAGTCAAATTTGACGGCAAGACCTATAAACTCTCCCTGCTGCCGGCAGGGGTGCTGAATCCGAATGTCACCTCCGTCATTACCGGCGGGGTGGTGATCAATCCCAAGGCGTTTCTGCAGGAAGTCGCCTCTATCGTTGAACAGAACGGTCCGATTGATCCCAGCCGGCTGTTGATCAGTGACCGGGCCCACGTGATCTTCCCGTATCATATGCAGGAAGAGAGTATTTTCGAAAAGAGCCGCAAAGAGAACGCGATCGGCACGACCATGCGGGGCATCGGGACCTGCTATCGTGATAAAGCGAGTCGGACCCACGCCATTCGGATGGGCGATCTGATGCGTCCTGACTTTTTCCGGGCCCGTCTGGAAGAAATCGTGGCTTATAAAAGTAAGATTTTCCAGGCCCTCGATCCCGAAGCAGAACCGTTGAACGTCGATGCGATCTTTGAAGAGTATTGCGGTTACGCCGAGACGCTGAAACCGCATGTCGTTGATACCAGTGCTTATCTGCTGAAAGCGGTTGCCGAGCAGAAGAAGATTCTGTTCGAAGGGGCCCAGGGGAGCCTGCTGGATATTGACCACGGGACCTTTCCGTACGTGACTTCTTCCAACAGTTCCGGCTGCGGGATTCACAACGGCAGTGGCGTTTCCGAGCGTTACATCAGCAAGATGATCGGCGTGGTGAAAGCCTATACAACACGCGTGGGCGGTGGTCCGTTCGTGACGGAACTGCACGATGAGATCGGGCAGCGGATTCGCGACGTGGGAAATGAATACGGAACTGTCACCGGACGTCCGCGGCGGTGCGGGTGGTTTGACGCTGTCGCAACCCGTTACGGGGCGAATATCAGTGGCGTCGACTGCATTGCCGTCATGCTGCTGGACGTACTGAGTGGTCTGGATGAGCTCAAGGTCTGCGAAGCTTACGACGTGAACGGCACGCACGTCACCGACTTCCCGAGCCACATTCTGGATCTGGAGCAGGCCAAGCCCGTGTATCGCACGATTCCCGGCTGGAAAGAAGATATCACCGGCATCCGCAAGATGGAGGATCTGCCCGAGAATGCGATCGCGTACATCAAGGCGATCGAAGATATCATCGGCAAGCCGGTTGAGATTGTCTCTGTCGGACCCGACCGGGAACAGACGATTCTGCTGAAGTAGGCGGCTGGTTCGAGTTCTGTTGAGGAGGGGCAACTCACTTTCTGTATGGGAAGTAGGAATCTTTGCCCTGAATTGCAGGCTTAAACTGGGACCTCCTGCTCGCTGCGCTCGGCTCGGATAGCATCCGAGCCCACCCCTTTTCTTGGGGATTGGTTGTGAATGTTCACGGGTAAAGAAAGCGTTCTGACCAGGCTCATTGTATTCGTCAGAGTGATTCTCTGTCGTGAGATCCCACTGTCAGTTTCCTGTTGTCTATGACAACCCCGGATTGCATCCGGGGCTACCCGGTCTGTTCTGGTTGGGAAGTGGTGCAGGTCCTTGATGTTTACCTTTCCTCGGTTGTGCCTGCGCGTATCATTCCTGCTCCTGTCTTGTTTGTACCGGTGGCTACTGCCATTCCGCTCAGGGGTGGTGGCGGTCTGTGGTTCCCTTGGAAGGTGAAACGAATGGAAAATTTCCAGGCGGGCAGGCACGCAGGCTCTGCCCCTACATGGTCTGTTGAGTGCAGTTCGTATTTTCGAAAAGGGCGTGTGGGGGTCAAGACAGAATTTTGTCCCGATGTGGCCGGATTTTGTCCTGGTCTGTGCGGGATTTTGTCCCTGTGTGACCTGTGTTTGTCCCGATTGGACCGGCTGGAAAGGGGAGAACATTGAGAACTGATGCGCGATTGACAGGTGGAAAACGGGTGAAAATCAACGGGAATTCAGGTGTTGTTGTGTCAGTGGTGGGGGCTGTTCCGGTGCACGATCACCTGTCTCGCGCGCGAGCCAGAGGGGACCAGCATATGCAGCGGCGGGGGCGGTTCAAGTTCAGTTTGTGCAGTGAAAAACGGGAAGTGTTATTCGACGACGACGCCTTTTTTCAGAATCAGATTGGCGTACAGGGCGGTTTCGCTGGTGGCGATGATGGCATAGGCCTGGCGGGCGCGTTCGTAGAATTCGAAGCGTTCGATTTTTTCCAGCTCTGGAGCGCGGTCATCGTACTGATGAATCAGTTCGCGGTAGGTCTGCCAGATGGGAGGCTCGGCTGCCTGGTCGTCGACGGGGTTCATCAGGCCGGCGGGCTGATCGACGAACGTATCGAGGGGGAAGAACGGGAGCAGGGCGGAGAGGATTTCAGGGACGCCGTGACCATCGAGGCGGATGATACGCTGGGCGTGGGAGTCGGCGGGGAAGTTACCGTCAGCGAGGACGATGTCGTCGCCATGTCCCATTTTCATCAGAACGTACATCAGGTCGGGGGAGATGATGGGAGGAATTCCATTGAGCATGCGGTTCACCCTGGCTGTGGTTATGTGACTGGTGTTGTGTGTGCTGAAACTGATTTTGACAACTCAAAAAGCAGAATCAAAGGGGCTCGTGAGAGTGATTACCATTATGCAGAAATTTTACGTCGAAGGCGAGGATGGCTTGCTGGATATGCTGCTGTGATCCCGTTATGATGGCTTGAGTTCAAGCTGTGGGCTCGACAGAGTGAACACCGCTTTTTCTCACCGGTAGCAAGTTTTCAGGAGAAAGTCTGAAAAATCAATGAAAATTCACGAATATCAGGCCAAACAGTTGTTTCGCGAAGTCGGGATTCCCGTACCTGAGGGAATCGTAGCGAAGACCGTCGATGAAGCGGTGGCCGCATTTGAAAAACTGGATCGTCCGCTGGTGGTTGTGAAGTCACAAATCCACGCAGGGGGCCGCGGAAAAGGTCGTTTCAAGGAACATCCGGAGCAGGCTGGTGTGGTACTGGCTCGTTCTGCGGATGAAGTTCGCGAGAACGCGGAACGCATGCTGGGATCGACCCTCGTGACCGTGCAGACCGGGGAAGAAGGCAAACAGGTCAACACACTGTTCATCGAGCAGGGACTGGACATTGCCAAAGAGCTTTACCTGGGATGCGTGATTGACCGCGAAGCAGGCGGCCCGGTGATGATTCTCTCAACCGAAGGTGGTATGGAGATCGAAGTCGTCGCCGAAGAGTCTCCGGAAAAAATCCTGAGCGAGCCGTTCTCGATTCACACCGGACTGCTCGGTTTCCAGGCCCGCAAACTGGCATTCAAGCTGGGAATGGAAGGCAAAACGGTTCGTCATGCAGAGAAGTTCCTCTGCCAGATGAGCCGTTTTTTCATTGATAACGACTGCAGCATGACCGAAATCAACCCGCTGGTGATCACCGGCGAAGGTGAACTGGTTGCACTGGACGCGAAGGTGACGTTCGACGAGAACGCGATCTTCCGTCACAAACCATTCGACGAACTGCGGGACCTGACCGAAGAAGATCCTGCGGAAGTACAGGCGGGTGATGCCGGTCTGAGCTACGTCAAGCTGGACGGCAACATCGGCTGTCTGGTGAACGGGGCTGGTCTGGCGATGAGCACCATGGACCTGATTAAGCATCATGGTGGTGAGCCGGCTAACTTCCTGGACGTGGGCGGCGGAGCGAACGTCGACCAGGTCACCGAAGCCTTCCGGATCATTCTGGCTGATGACAATGTGAAAGCGGTTCTGGTGAATATTTTCGGCGGGATCATGAAGTGTGATACGATCGTGACCGCGTTACTGGAAGCTTATGAAAAGGTTGGTTTCACGGTACCCCTGGTGGTACGACTGGAAGGGACCAACGTGGATACCGCCCGGAAGATGCTGGCAGAGAGTGGTCGGGATATTATTTCCGCAAACGACCTGACCGACGCCGCTCAGAAGGTTGTGGCCACTTTGAGTTCTTAGGACAGGCGGGCGACCTGTCTGTCAGGTCGCCGCTCGTGTGACGTGGTTGTTTTGCAAAAAGCGATCTTAGCCATCTTTTAATAAAACACATTTCCCGCAAGGGTGACAGATTATGAGTATTTTAGTTACTGAAAAGACACGCGTCATTTGCCAGGGGATCACCGGTAAATCCGGGCTGTTCCACAGCCAGCAGTGCCGGGAATATGGCACACCTCTGCTGGGGGGCGTGACTCCCGGCAAAGGGGGAACCGAGGTTGATGGTTTCCCGGTATTCAACACCGTGGAAGAAGCGGTTGAAAAGACCGGTGCCAACACCAGCCTGATTTTCGTGCCGCCTCCGTTCTGTGGCGAAGCGATCATGGAAGCCGCTGATGCGGGTATCGAACTGATCATCGCGATCACCGAAGGTGTGCCTGTCACCGATATGGTACGGGTGATGGAATACCTGAAAGACAAGCCGAGCCGCCTGATTGGTCCCAACTGCCCGGGTGTGATTACTCCCGGGATCGCCAAGATCGGCATTATGCCCGGTTACATTCATACGCCCGGTTCTGTTGGCCTGATCAGCAAGAGTGGTACGCTGACTTACGAAGCGGCCTGGCAGCTGGGTAACATTGGTCTGGGACAGAGCACGGCGATCGGTATTGGTGGTGACCCGATTATCGGGACGACCTTCATCGATCTTTTGGAGATGTTCCAGAATGATCCTGCGACCGAGTCGATCATGCTGATCGGTGAGATCGGGGGAACCGCTGAAATCGAAGCAGCGGAATACATCAAAGAGCATGTGACCAAGCCGGTTGCCGGTTTCATCGCCGGTAAAACCGCTCCTCCCGGAAAACGGATGGGGCACGCTGGTGCGATTATCAGCGGCGGTAGCGGTACAGCGGATGAGAAGATTGCCGCTCTGGAAGCAGCCGGTGTTGTTGTGGCGGAAAGCCCGGCAGACATGGGTGCTGCGGTCAAGCGGGCGATTGAGAAAGCCTCTTAATCGTCTTTACCAGACAGCCAAAAACAACAGGGCCGCCGGATTTAACCGGTGGCCCTGTTGTCGTTATATCAACTTGAACGGAGCGGCGGACGACTATTTTTCGTCGTCAGCACAGACCCAGGCGCTCAGTGAGGATTCGTAATCGACCAGTTCTTCAGGTTTGAAGTAGATCGGAATTTCGCGGGCGGCGGCTTCGGGGCCGTCGCTACCGTGGACGAGGTTCATCTGGCGACTGACGCCAAAGTCACCCCGGATGGTGCCTGGAGCGGATTCGCGACCGTTGGTGGATCCCATCATGGAGCGGACGACGGAAATGGCTTCCGGTCCTTCAGCGGCGATGGCGATAACCGGGCCAGAGGTGATGAATTCTTCGAGCAGCGGGTAGAACGGCTTTTCCACATGTTCGGCGTAATGTTCGGCGGAGAGTTCTTTGGTGACCTGCATCAGTTTGAGGCCGACAATTTTGAGGCCTTTGTTTTCGAAGCGGGACAGGATGGTGCCGGCGAGCCGGCGTTGAACCGCATCGGGTTTAATCAGGATCAGGGTGCGTTCGAGAGCCATGTGGAGTTCTTTCTATCAAGTCGATGGTCTGTATGAAACGGAGGGATCGGAATTCCCTCGCTGTACTCACTGGAATTTTGTATTGGGAAACTTAACTTATTGGCGGGGGATGCCTGGCTGGTACGGAATTTCCACGCCAGCCGGTTGAATTGAAATGAAAAATGCGATTCATTTCAACCCTGATATAGAGGATAAAATGCGGCGATCAGGAAGAAACCCGTGTTTGACAGATGCTGTCAAAAAACTGTTTGAACAGGTAATGGCTGTCGTGGGGGCCGGCCGAGGCTTCAGGGTGGTATTGCACGCTGAAGGCAGCATGAGTTTTATGGCGGAGCCCGGCGACAGTGTCGTCGTTCATGTTGGTGTGGGTGACTTCAACATCGTCTGGCATGGTTTCAGGATCGATGGCAAAACCGTGGTTCTGCGAGGTGATTTCAACCTGTTTCGTGTCATGATTGAGAACCGGCTGATTCGCGCCCCGGTGTCCGAACTTGAGCTTGAAGGTCTTGCAACCGCAGGCGAGTCCGAGCAACTGGTGTCCGAGGCAGATCCCGAAGATGGGAACTTTGCCCAAGAGGTTACGAATCGTCTCAATGGCGTAAGTCAATGGTTCCGGGTCTCCAGGGCCGTTGGAGAGGAAGACGCCGTCCGGGTTGAGGGCGAGAACGTCTTCCGCGGTGCAGTTTCCGGGGAGAATCGTTACGCGGCAGCCGAGCTGTTTCAGGTGACGGGGGATGTTCCACTTCATGCCGTAATCGATGGCGACGATGTGGTAATTGCTTTCCGCCTGATCTTCCCCTTCGGCCATGTTGGTGATGGATTTTCCGGAGAGGGAGTGAGTCGAACTGCTGTGGGCCAGCGGATGCAGGCCTTCATCCCATTCGCGGGCTTCTGCAGGCAGAACTTTGCTGACCAGATCCTGGCCGACGAGTTGCGGGCTGCTCTGGGCTTTTTTGACCAGCGATTCATCATCCAGATCGACCGTGGAGAGGACGCCGGTCATGGCGCCGGAGGTTCGAATCTTCCGCACCAGGGCGCGGGTATCGATTCCCTGCAGGCCGATAACGCCTGCGGCTTTGAGGTATTCATCGAGAGTCTGTGTCGAGCGATAGTTGCTGGGAATTTCGCAGAGCTCACGAACGATGAAGCCCTGCAGAGCGATTCCGCCGGACTCAATATCTTCGGGGGCGATGCCGTAGTTCCCGATCTGCGGATAGGTCATGGTGACGATCTGTCCGCAGTAAGAAGGGTCGGTCAGGATTTCCTGGTACCCGGTCATGCTCGTGTTGAACACAACTTCACCGTGGACTTCTCCGTCCGCACCAAAAGCCGTCCCTGTGAATACGCTGCCATCGGCAAGGGCTAACTTCGCTGTTTTCTGCATTGTCTACACTGATCTCAAGGGATTGAAGAAATTCGGGTCAAATCTGATATGTTCTATCAAAGATTGGCGCAAATAAAAAGAGACCGGCGCTGATGGCCGGCCTCTTCGGTCGTTTTTTTCAAATTTGAATTGATTCGAAAGGGAATCAGCTCAGGTCCTGGGTGAGGACGAAATTATCGATGCGGATAATGTTCTCATTCGGATCATTAAAACTGTTGAACAGTTCAGCCATGATCGCGTGAAAATGGGTCCGGCAGATCGAATAGAAGTTGTGTTTGCCGTCGCGGCGTGCTTCAATTAAGCCTGCGTCGCGAAGGAGTGCGAGGTGGTGGCTCACAGCCGGCTGGCTCTGATTCAGCTTTTCACACAAGGCAGTTACGAATAATTCTTCTTCCTGGGCCAGATAAAGCATAATCCGCAGTCGCGTTTCGTCGGACAGCAGTTTGAAGACTTTAACGAGGTTTTTCTCCAGATGATCTGGCAGCGTCGGAAAACGCTGGGTCGTTCCTTCCTGGGGCGGATCCACAAGATTTGTGGCCATATCACTAGTTTCCTTTTTTAAATTCATGCAATAGAGCTCGTTTAAAACCGGTCACTTTATATACGTGACCAGCCTGTGGGGCAAATTTGTTCGTTCCACTCACGTCAGCGTGGGGAAGTTAAATCATGAAAAACAAGCAGCCAACCGCTGGCCATACCAATTGTTCAAAACATTGTGGCCCTAAATCGCCTGTATTACTTGGCGCGCAGATCTCAGCTGAAATATTCAACTACTACTTGTAATGTTGCCAGACAGGCGAAAGATGTGACGTAGGAGAGTCGCTTCAGTTCAGAAATTGAAGACCGCTCCCTTATTTCGTTGGCAATTATGGTAGTGCTCTGCCCAATCGTCAACTAGTATTTATCCAGTTTATCTAATTATTCGCGAAATAAGACTTGTTTTATGTGATTAAGTCTCTTGTTAGTAAGGGGTTATGTGGTGTCTGTCTCTGCGTTCTGCGATTTGACCGGTAAGAAAGCAATGGTGACCGGGTCCTCTTCCGGCATCGGAAAAGCGATTGCGCTGGAGCTGGCTGAGGCGGGGGCGGACGTGCTGATCCATTATCGGAATTCGTCCCAGGCAGCCGAGGCGGTGGTGGAAGAGATCCGGAGTCGCGGACGGGAGTCCGAGATGCTCTCCCTCGATCTGGCTCACCAGGAAAAGTATAAGGATTTTATTAATCATGCTTTTCAGAAATGGGGAACATTGGACATTTGGGTGAATAACGCGGGCGTCGATCTGCTGACGGGAGACCAGGCCAAACTGGGGTATGATGCGAAACTCGAAAAACTATTCGATATCGATGTGCGGGGAACCGTTCTGCTGTCGCGTGAAGTGGGACGTCGCATGAGCGAGCAGGGGTGTGGTTGTATACTGAATATCGGCTGGGATCAATCGGATCGGGGAATGGAAGGGGCCAGTGGTGAGCTGTTTGCGACCAGCAAGAATGCCATCATGGGTTTCAGTCGTTCGCTTGCGGTCTCGCTGGCACCGAAGGTTCGCGTGAACTGCATTGCCCCGGGTTGGATTCTGACGGCCTGGGGGGAATCGGCGAGTGAAGTCTGGCAGGAGCGGGTCAAACAGGAAACCCCGCTGGACTGCTGGGGAACTCCCCAGGACATCGCCAACATGGCGCGGTTTCTCTGCAGTCGGGAAGCGGCTTACATTACCGGTCAGGTCATCAATGTGAATGGGGGCGCCGTTCGCTGAGCTTCGATTACTCGGAGCCGGAATTCGGCTTCGAATTCGATTCCGGCAGCAGGTAGGCAAGCAGGTCACGAAATTCCTGGAGGGTCATCTGGTCCACCAGGCCGTTCGGCATGATCGAGGTTTTGGAAGGGACCATTTCTTCTATCTCGTCGATTTTGAACGAACGGATTTTCCCGTTGGAGTCGTAAATCGAACGTTCTTTGTTGTTGTGTTTATGATAAATGCCCGAGGCACTCTGACCATCGATGGTGACGATCGTCAGCGGGAGAAAGCCCGGGTCAATATCTTTACTGGGATTGATGATCGCCTCGACCAGGCGTTCCCGGTTCAAAGCGATACGACCGTTGGTGCGAATCAGGCCGGGGCCCACCTGTTGTCCGCGACCGTCGATCTGATGGCAACGGAAGCAACCGGGGCCCTGGGGATGAAAGAAGAGACGCTGACCGGCGCGGGGGTCTGCGGGACCGGCGAGGGTTTGCATCCACGCAGGTAGTTCGTCCCGGTTTGGTTTTGTTTCTGCAGGACTTTGATTCAGAACCCGCTGAACGAGAGCGTTGGTCGCGTTGTTCTCTGTAGCCAGCTGTTTCAGCGCTGTCTGTTGTGATGGGTTGAGTGAAGCGCCTCTCAGGGTTCGCAGGGCTTCGTTGGCGACGGTAGGGTTGGTGTCGGTGGCCAGCTTGAGCAGAGGTTTGACATTCTCAGGTTGAGTGGCAGAGAGGCCGATGATGGCTTCCGCGCGGAGGTTGGCGTCGACTTTTGCATTTGTGGCGAGCTGCAGCAGTTGCTGACGGGTCGTTTTCGTTTTGAGTTCACGAAGACTGCGGATCGCTTCGGTACGGACTCCCGCGTCAGCGGATTGTGCCAGAGTGGTCAGTTTGGCTTCACTTAACGCGGGATGATTCGCGGGTAGGAAGAGCAGAATCTGTTTTAACACTTCGGGAGACGTTTCGGGAAGATCCAGCAGGCGGGCGGCCAACTGCTGTGCCTGGGATTTGGTGACCCACCAGTCGCCTGTCGTGCCCCGCGTCCAGTCTTTCATCACGCCATCCAGCTGCGCGATGGAAGCCAGGTAGGCTTTGAGTAAATCGGGGGTCGTAGCCTGACTGGTGAGGTCAGCGACCAGTGTTTCGCGGAACTGTTTAAGCTGATCGCGGCCGATCCATTCGACGGCGACGAAACGCACATCAGGATTTTTATCTTTGAGGGCCTGTTTGAGCAGGCTTTCATCGGCTGATGTATTGCTCTCT
The DNA here is from genome assembly GCF_040219335.1 of Gimesia sp. Lineage (NCBI taxonomy): Bacteria > Pseudomonadati > Planctomycetota > Planctomycetia > Planctomycetales > Planctomycetaceae > Gimesia > Gimesia sp. Next base: position 674,718 of record NZ_JAVJSQ010000029.1, read on the forward strand.
TTGAGCAGGAAGATCGCTGCCAGGCGGACGGCGGGATCGTCGTTCTGGGAGAACAACTCAGCGAGCTCTGCGTTGGTTAGTGTCTGTCGGAGCCCTTCTCGGGCGGCCTGCTGCATGAACGGGGCACTATTGTGAAGACGCTCGCAGAGCAGGGGCAGGCTCTGTTTGTCTGTGATGCGTCTGAGGGCTGCAGCCTGGACGGCGAGGGACTGATCTTCCCGGGCGACCTGTGCGAAGTCGACCTGGTCGGCGGGAAGAATCGTAACCGCCTGTTCGCGGATGCCGGGTTCTTTGTCTTTGAGCAGGCCGGCGATGTAAGCGGGCGTTAGTTTGTTAACGCTGGCCAGGGCATTCAAGGCGACCGCCCGGACGCGAGGATCTGAATTGCCGAGGGCAGGCTGGAGTTTCTCGATACCAGACTTCTTCTGCGCGAGTAAGTTGCGCGCCGCGTTCTGGCGTTGCTGCCAGTCGGGGGAAGTCAGTTGGTTGTCGCGGGGGGAGAGTTCCGGTTTCACGGCACTGATTTTCCAGACGCGTCCTTTGCCGTGGAGCGGATAGGAACGATCGGCCCAGTCACCGATATACAAGCTGCCGTCAGGGCCAACGGCGATGCCCGCGGGACGGAAGTGTTCTTCGCCGGCGATGACCGGTTGCGTGGTGGTTTTGAACGAAGCACCGTCGGGTGTGAGGTGGTAGCGGTCGATGCGGTGTTCACCCCAACTGGCCACGAGCAGATCACCACGATAATCGGCGGGGAGCTGGTCGGATTCGTAGGAGATGACCCCCGTAGGAGATTCGCCGGTAGAAGAGGTCATGGGCAGAGTACCCGGGGTTTCGGCGTTGACTGCGATAAAGGGTTCGAGTGTGCGACGCCGGTAGCCGTAATCGCCCCCCTGAACGATGGTCAGCAGGCGACAGGGGGGACGATTACCGGGATCATTATCGCCAACAAACATGCGGCCGTAGACATCGAAGCAGAGATGGAAGGGGTTCCAGAAGCCGGTGGCAATGCGTTCGAGGCGGCTGCCATCAGTGCGACAGCGGAAGACGCCTCCTTCACCGCGCAGAGCGGGGATGCGGATGCTGCCTTTGCCGACGAGCGTTGCATCGTCTCCGTAATTCTGGCCGAGGGTGAAATAGATATTGCCGAAGTCGCCCACGAGTTCGGCGTCGGCTCCTTCGTTTTCTCCCATGCCGAAATAGATGTTGTTAAAGAAGTCGAATGCAAAGCCTGAGAAGCCGTTGTGCGGATAGGTGGCGGTGGTTTCCAGTTGAACCAGGTTCTGGCGGAGGTCCGCTGTGCCGTCGTCGTCTTTGTCTCGCAGTCGGAAAATGGAGCTGCGAGTAGCAACGTAGATCCAGCCATCCGGATGAGCGGCGACGTTCATGGTTTCGGTCGAGCCTTCGTAGAACGTCTGAATCCGGTCGGCACGACCATCGCCCGTGGTGTCCTCCAGTAATCGAATACGGTCGGTTTTGGGACCCTTGTAATTTTCGGGTCGGAAGTGAGTGTGACTTTCGACGACAAAGACGCGCCCCCGCTGGTCAACGGTGAGGCCGGTGACAGTGACGATATCCGGTTCGGCAGCAAAAAGTTCGATCTTGATCCGCGGATCGAGCGAGCGGGGCGGTTTGATCTCCGCTGTTGCCAGGGAAGAGAGGCAGCAGACAGCGGAGAACGATAGAACGGAAGCCAACAGTCGGGCTGGGGAAAGACCGGTCATGTCGTCAGATCCTGGTTGGGATTGAGGGAGGATGTTTCAGGATGTCGTCAGCGGACTTATTTCTGAGGAGGCAGGTAGCCCAGCGAGGTCAGAAACGCATCCAGTTTTACGATGGTATCTTCGTAGTTCTTTTTGTTACGACTCAGATTGAAGAAACCGTGCGGTTGATCCGGATAAGCGATAAGCTCACAGCGATTGCCCTTATGCTTCATCTGATCAGTAAAGCGTTCGACGTTTTCGAAAAGCACTGTTGTGTCGCCGGTGCCGTGGAAAATAATCGTAGGTGGAGTTCCCTTCCGCACGAAATGGATGGGAGAGATTTCCTTACAACGTTCTCCCAGCTGTTTCGGTCCCCCTTTCCAGCCGGATTCGGTGGTGTCAACGACCGGGTTGAACAGGGCCATCGCATTGGGGATGGAAGAAATCTTTTTATTTTCGTTCGGTTCATTGAAGCCGGTCACTGTTCCCGTGCAGGCCGCTACATGACCGCCGGCCGAACCGCCTCCGGCAACGATGCGATTGGGGTCGATACCCAGTTCTGCAGCGTGTTTGCGAATCCAGCGGACGGCTGATTTTCCATCGGCGACGCATTCGAAGGGGGTGGTGTCGTGCTTGGATTTGATACGGTATTCGGCAGCGCAGGAGACCATGCCACGCGAGGCGAGGTAACGACAGTGAGGTTCAAACTGGCTGGGGTTGCCATTCCGCCAGCCACCTCCAAAGAAGAAAACAGCTGCAGGTCGGGAGTCGCTCGGTTTCCAGTCTGCGGGTTTGAAAATATTCAGGTGCAGATCGCCTTGATCCGTTTTTTTATAGACTTTGAATTCCGCGTCCTTGAGCGGTTTCCAGCCGGGCTTGGGGGAGTTGGCTTTCTTCTTCTGTTCTGCCGCACGGAGGGGGGAAGAGGACTCGAAGCCGGCGAATTGAGTTGTGGCTGCGAGGGTACAAGCGATGAGCGCGATTGTGAAACGGAAATTCATGCTGCAGAGATTCCTTCTGTAAAACTTGAAACCGGTTGCTTGATATCCCATTGGATGACCTTCTATAGTAAATGAAAGTATGATCGAATTGTCTTTTCTTTTCAGGCTGGAATCCCAAAAAATGAAAATTAAACTGCTATTGAGTGTGGCCCTGTTCATGGGGCTGTTTACGGTTCTGAGTACAACCCGGGCGGAAGAGAACGCGTCCCAGTTACCTCCCAAAGAGAAATTTGAAATCTATCTGCTGATCGGACAGTCAAATATGGCAGGTCGGGGGAAAGTCGATCCCGCGACTAACAAGGCGCATCCCCGGGTGTTGAAACTCGATAAGCAGGGAAAATGGGTGCCGGCCACCGATCCTTTGCACTTCGATAAACCCAAGATTGCCGGCGTGGGTCCCGGTTCCGGCTTTGGTCCCGTGATTGCGGAAGCAAAGCCGGGCGTGACGATTGGCCTGATTCCCGCAGCCGTGGGGGGAACGCCCCTCAGTCGCTGGGTCAAAGGGGGCGATCTGTATGAGCGTGCCGTCAAGCTGGCGAAGGAGAATCAGAAGTACGGCGAGATCAAAGGTGCGATCTGGCACCAGGGGGAAGGGGATTCTTCCAATCCCAAGCTGTATAACTCATACCAGAAGCGACTCTCGGGCATGATCGCGGATCTGCGCAAAGATCTGAACGAACCGGACATGCCGTTCGTCATGGGGGAACTGGGTGAGTTTTTCACACGCCCCGGTGCTGAGACCGTCAACAAGTCGCTACACGGAATTGCAGAGACGGTGCCTGCCACCGCGGTGGCCTCTTCAAAAGGTCTGCCTGCGAAAAGCGATCAGGTGCACTTCAATGCGGAAGCAGAGCGCGAGTTCGGCAAACGTTATGCGGCACAGATGCTGAAACTGCAGAAGCAGGCTGCTGAGAAGTAAGCGATTCTGTAAAGCTGTGAATACGAAAAGAGGCAGTCTTTGTTGACTGCCTCTTTTTTGGTATGTAGCACTGGAGATCAGGCGAGGATGTCTTTGACCGGGTGGTGTTCTTCGACGCCGGTGAGCCGCTGATCGAGACCCTGGAATTTGTAGGTCAGTTTGCGATGATCGATGCCCAGACACTGCAGGATCGTTGCGTTGAAATCATGGATGTGGACTGGCTTGTCAACGATGTTGTAACTGAAGTCGTCGGTCGATCCGTAGACCTGTCCTTTTTTAATCCCGCCGCCAGCCATCCAGACGGAGAAGCAGCGGGGATGGTGGTCACGTCCATAGTTCTCACGGCTGAGTTTCCCCTGGCAGTAGACCGTACGGCCGAATTCACCGCCCCAGATGACGAGGGTGTCATCGAGCATGCCACGCTGTTTGAGGTCTTTGACCAGCGCGGCTGCCGGCTGGTCGATGTCCTTACATTGTTTGGGCAGGTCACCTGCAATATTTGCGTGCTGGTCCCAGCCACGGTGGAAGATCTGCGAGAAGCGGACTCCCCGTTCAGCCATGCGACGGGCGAGCAGACAGTGATAGGCGAATGTGCCCGGCTTATGTACCTCGGGGCCATACATGTCGAGTGTGGCTTTGGTTTCCTTGGTGATGTCGGTCAGTTCAGGAACCGAAGTCTGCATGCGGAAAGCCATCTCGTATTGTGAGATGCGGGTCTGGATTTCCGGATCGCCGATACTTTCGTATTCGTTCTGGTTGACCTGCGAGAGTGTGTCCAGCATGCGGCGGCGCAGTTTGGCCGAGACGCCCGGTGGGTTGGAGAGGAACAGCACCGGATCGCCTTTGGAACGCAGTGAAACGCCCGAGTATTTACTGGGCAGAAATCCGCTGCCCCAGAGACGGTTGTAAAGCGCCTGAGCCTGTTGCCGACCTGACCAAGTGGAGGTAAGCACAACGAAGGCGGGCAGGTTTTCATTCATTGAACCCAGCCCGTAGCTCAGCCAGGAACCGAGGCTGGCGCGACCGGGCAACTGGTTACCGGTGCAGATATAGGTGATTGCCGGGTCGTGATTGATGGCCTCCGTCCAGAGGGAGCGGACGATGGAAATATCTTTGACGATGCCTGCGGTGTGAGGCAGCAGTTCGCTGACCCAGGCACCATCGCCACCGTTGTCGTGTTTCGCAAATTTGAATTTCGACGGAGCCAGCGGAAAGCGGGACTGGCCTGAGGTCATCGTTGTCAGTCGCTGTCCCTGCCGGACGGATTCAGGCAGGTCTTTGTCGAAAAGTTTGTCGAGTTCCGGTTTGTAGTCGAGCGTGTCGATCTGGGAAGGGGAACCCGCCATGAACAGATAGATGGCCCGCTTCGCTTTGGGAGCGAAGTGAGGAATATCGGGGAGTCCGCCGATTGTCTGTGATTCGGGATTCGCTGCCTGCAAGGGCTGACGATTGGCTTCAAGAGAGGCCAATGCTGCGGTTCCCAGTCCGAGGCCACCCGCTTTGAAAAAATGACGTCGCGTGATCTGTGAGAGATGTTCCTGCATGGGATTCATGACGATACCTGTTTATTTCTGTTGAGTTCTAAGCCGCAGCTGTTGCTATCCGGCGTGGATGCTGTGGAATGATGAAGAACAACGTCGTCAATTTTTATTGAGCACTTCATCCAGGTTGAGGATGAGGTTGCCCACCATGGTCCAGGCGGCCAGTTCCTGCGGATTCAGTTTCTCGTCAGGTTTGGACTCGCCAACAGCAATCAGTTCTTTGGCAGCTTCTGGAGCTTTCTGGTATTCGGCCAGCATGTCCTCAAAAGTCTGTTTAATCAGGGTCAGGTTTTCCGTTGAGATCGGATGACCGGTGGCCATTGTGTAAGCAAACTTGATCCGCTCTTCGGGAGACGAACCGCCTTCTTTCATCATGCGTTCGCCAAAGGCACGAGCGGCTTCCATATACTGTGGATCGTTCAACAGCAGCAGGGCCTGCAGTGGCGTGTTGGTCCGTTCGCGACGCATGGTGCAGGCTTCCCGGCTGGGGGCATCGAAGGTCGACATTTCCGGCGGGGGTGAGGTCCGTTTCCAGAAGGTATACAGGCCGCGACGGAAGACTTTCTCAGGGCCCGTATCCTGTTTGAACCGCACGGTATTCGAGCCGGAATAACCGACGGCGTACCAGAGTCCATCAGGTTGAGGCGGTTTGACACTGGGGCCACCTACCTTGGGAACGAGCAGACCACTGACGGCGAGCGCCTGGTCACGCAGCATTTCCGCATCCAGACGGAAACGGGGGCCACGGGCCAATAAACGGTTCTCGGGATCCTGCTGATACAGTTCCGGAGTGACACTGGAGTTTTGACGATAAGTGGCGGACATCACGAGCTGTTTCATCAGCCGTTTGACGTCCCACTGGTGTTCCTGGAAATCGACGGAGAGCCAGTCCAGCAGTTCGGGATGGCTGGGGACCGCTCCCTGGTTGCCGAAGTCTTCACTGGTTTCGACGATACCGGTGCCGAACAACTGCTGCCAGAACCGGTTGACGGCAACGCGGGATGTCAGCGGATGACTGGAGTCGACGAGCCATTTCGCCAGACCCAGCCGGTTGACGGGCCATTCGGCTGCCATGGCAGGGAACTGTGCCGGAGTTTTTCGATCGACTTTATCCCCTTTCTGATCGTATTGTCCCCGCTTGAGATCAAAGGCCTCTTTAATGGTTTTGCGTTCGCGGAAGACCAGCGTGGTGGGGAGCGACGCAATCAGTTTTTCTTCCTGTGCTTTGACTTTGACCTTCTCGGCCAGCAGCTTGCGATATTCGGAATCGAACTGATTCAGATAGTACTGTCTCAGCAGTTCAGTCTGCTGGGGAGTACGTTTATCGGCAGCCAGCTTCAGGACCGGTTCAATCTGATGATCGAAGTAGACCTGATTAACTTCGGTTTCTGAGAGTTCGTGATCGTAGATACGAAACTCGTCAACGAAGCCGTTTGTCAGGTGCTGCTTGGTTGGTGAATGACCCAGCAGAATCGTAGCCGAGTTCAGAGGGGTCGTGTTTTTGAAGGAGTCGGAGGAGATGGTCAGTTCGGACTCTTTACCGTCGACATAGATGGTCACACCATGGGCTTTCGCGGAACCATCGTAGGTCACGCAGACGTGGTGCCATTGGTTGGGCGTGATTTCATTATTCTTGGTCTGCACCTGGACGGCATAGCCGGGCCAGCGATCAATCAGACGCACACTGAGGGTCTGGTTGGTGATCTGCAGATCGTAGCCCCGTTCGCGCGAATTAGGATTGATGCTGGAGATGATCGGCCCCGAAGTTTTACCATTGGTTTTGACCCAGATGGCGTAACTGAAAGGGGTTGCTTTCGCAAACTGTCCGGTTTTTCCCAGGTCGAGATAGCTGCCGGGGGCGAACTGGAATCCGTTATTGAATTTACCGGCGACCCATTTTGGAGCCCCTTTGACAGACGCTTTGTTTTTGGCGTTCGTTTTGTCTGCAGCGGCATCGCCTTCTTTCTCGTCGAGCGAGTAAGCAGCCAGCAGACCGCCCGGTTGCGGAATGGAGAGATCGGGATTGCTGCCCGTCTTCTGAATCTGCTGCTTCCACTGGAGCCAGGACTGAAACGCGGGTTCGTTCACCTTGGTACGGTCGGCTCCCCGTTTTTCAATGGCTGCAATCTGATCTTTATAAGCCTGGAGTTGCTTGGACTGGGCATCATCGGGGACACGGACGGAAGGGGGGGAGTCTTTGATGTTCCCGTCCATCGCGGGGCCGTCGAGGTTATTGAAGAATGCAAACAGCTGATAGAATTCGGTTTTCGTAAAGGGATCGAACTTGTGGTCGTGACAGACGGCACAGCCGAGGGTGAGCCCCATAAAGGCCTGGCCTGTCGTTTCCACCCGGTCGATGACGTTGCGAACATAGACTTCTTCGGCGATCGAACCCCCTTCGTTGGTGGTCACGTGACAGCGGTTGAAGCCAGTGGCGATCTGCTGGTCGAGTGTCGCATTCGGGAGCAGGTCACCGGCCAGCTGTTCAATCACAAACTGATCGTAGTGTTTGTTGGTATTGAAGGCATTAATGACCCAGTCGCGGTAAGGCCACATCTCGCGGTAGTTATCGAGGTGCAGACCGTGAGTATCGCCGTAACGGGCGATGTCCAGCCAGTAGCGGGCCATGTGCTCGCCGTACCGGGGAGACTGCAGCAGTCGGTCCACGACCTTTTCATACGCGTTGGGACTTTTGTCATTTTCAAACGATTCCACTTCCTGCGGGGTGGGAGGTAACCCGGTGAGGTCCAGGGTGACTCGTCGAATGAGAGTACGACGATCAGCCTCGGCAGTGGGTTTGAGACCTTCTTCATCGAGCCGCGCCAGGATGAACTGATCGACGGGACTATTTACCCAGCCCGGTTGTGAGACGGAAGGCAGTGGTGCTTTCTGAGGTTTTACGAAGGCCCAGTGATCCTGCCAGGGAGCACCCTGTTCGATCCAGAGTTTGAGTTGTTCGATTTCTTCCGGCTTCAGCTTCTTCCCGCTGTCGGCCGGCGGCATGAGGAGGTCGCCGGCATCTGTTGTGATGCGGGCGATAAGTTCGCTTTCCTTCAGGTTGCCGGGCACAATGGCTTTGTGACCGCCCAGATCGGCAAAGGCGCCATCACGTGTATCGAAGCGGAGGTCGGCAGCGCGTTTCTTGGCATCCGGTCCGTGACACTGGAAACAGTTTTCCGAAAGGATGGAACGTATTCTGGCTGGAGAGACTTTCGTTGTCTTTTCAGCGCTCACCTGGGTGAGTGAAGTCCACAGGAAAGTGAGAACGAGAGCAGGGACAATGCGCTTGCTCGAACACAGAAGAAGCATGACATTCACCTTCTGGATAGTAATTTTCAAGTGGATGATCGGCCGCCGGGGACGGGGCTTTTCAAACTTAACTTGTCAATGAATCTCTGGTGATGCCTGTCCGACCGACAATCCATATCAGTTTGCAACGGCGGTAGCTGAACCCCATGGTTCAGCAGGCGGGATGGCAGATGTTCCGGGAACGGGGGAGCAATGCTGGTGTTCCCGAATTCAGGTTCAATGGTTTATTCTAATCCTCGTTCCGGGCCTTTGCAAGACGCGGATCGGGATAAAGTGACGTATCTCGTTACAGTATCGACAGTTCCGTGTGCGTAGTCTAACAGGCGTTTCTGCCTGAGCTTACAGGATTATTCTGTTTCGTTTACTGTCAGGAATCGTTTACGGGTTACGTCTGTTGCAACGTGCCGGTGCGATCACCCGTTGTTAGTTTTACGCGAGTGCCTGATTGAGTGTTGGCAGAGATGAGACGTTTTTAGGTAGATCCAGAGAAAGAATGGTGAAGCGCGTCATGCGCGAAGTAACTTTTCGGTTTTTCTCCAGGCGAAGTCGGAAACCGGGAACCTTATTACTACTCCGGTGTCCAGTGAGAACAAATTGGAATAGAATGATATGTGACCCGAGCGGAAATCGGGGCTGAATGTTTTTTATGTATGAGGAGAAGAGAGATGAACTCTCGACAGTTACTGAAACTGGGTGTTCCACAGTATTGTCTGAAGACGGCCATGACGGCGATTCAGCAGGCCGTCGCGAATGAAAATATTCGCGGTAAGGAAGTCAAAGCGCGCATGCAGCAGGTCATCGCTGCGCCTGATGACTTCCTGGAAGATGAGGCATTCGGAGCCCTGGCTGCAGAACTGGTTGAAGATAACTCGGAAGAAGTTGTTGAGCCAATCGATTACCAGATCTGGGGTAAGGAGGGCATCGATGAAGGTGCGTTCTCCCAGATGGAACTGGCGTGCCATGTTCCATCGGCTTACGGTGCTGCGCTGATGCCCGATGCACACATCGGTTATGGTCTGCCTATCGGCGGCGTACTGGCACTGGAAAACGCAGTGATTCCTTACGCAGTCGGTGTGGATATTGCCTGCCGTATGAAGCTGTCGGTTCTGGATACGGCCGTTGATGCACTGGATGACAAACGTCATCAGTTCATTGATGCGCTGAATCGAGGAACCGTATTCGGCGTGGGTATGGCTCACGAGAAGAAGCAGCATCATGCCGTGATGGATCAGGACTGGACGGTGACGAAAGTGACTCGTCAGAACAAAGACAAGGCATGGAAACAGCTGGGATCTTCGGGTTCGGGCAACCACTTTGTTGAGTTCGGTGTCCTGACGATTTCGGAAGATGATGCAGAGCTGGGCCTGTCTGCAGGTGAATACGTGGCATTGTTGAGCCATAGCGGTAGCCGGGGAACCGGTGCGTCGGTATGCAGCACGTATTCGTCGATTGCCCAGTCGCAACTGCGAAAGCGTCATCAGCACCTGGGACGACTGGCATGGCTGGACATGGATTCGGAAGCCGGCCAGGAATACTGGGCAGCGATGAATCTGATGGGTGACTATGCTGCAGCCAACCATGCTGTGATCCATAAGAACGTGGCGGCTCTACTGGGAAGCAAGGTGATCTCCGGCGTGGAGAACCACCACAACTTCGCCTGGAAGGAAGAGCACGGCGGCCGGGAGGTCTACGTGCACCGTAAGGGGGCAACTCCAGCGGCAGCAGGCGAGATGGGTGTGATTCCCGGTTCAATGGCCGATCCGGCGTTCGTGGTTCGTGGAAAAGGAAATCCAGCGAGCCTGAACTCGGCATCGCATGGTGCTGGACGCTGCATGTCTCGTAACAAAGCGAAGGATAAGTACCGCTGGAAGGCGGTGAAAAACGACCTGGAGAAGCGAGGCATCACCGTGATCTCAGCGGGGGCTGACGAAGTTCCCGGTGTTTACAAAAACATCAATGAGGTTATGGCCGAGCAGCAGGACCTGGTGGAAATCGTAGCACGCTTCAACCCAAAAGTGGTGAAGATGTGCGGCGACGGAAGCCGGGCCGAAGATTGACTCGCTGTAAAGCAGGAACACAGGCAGGTTGGGGTTTCTCTCTGACCTGCCTGTGTTTGTTTCATCAGGCTTAACGCTTTTTCTGTGCGCGGTGCGGGGGAGTCGCCTTCACTTTCCCCGCACTTCGTTTGAAATCGGGGACGACGCTGGAGAGTGTCTGCGGATTGAGGCTGAAGACAGTAAACCCACCTGTATTGAGGTGACGGGTTACATCAACCTGTCCCAGGACGCGGTCACTACTGAGGGTTGCCTCTGATGAGAGTGCACCGATGCCCGGGTAGATGGGAATGCTGCCAGCCAGGAGTTTCTGCTGTTCTTCAATCCAGAGGCGGAACTGTTCGTCGCTGGCGGTGTAATCCATGGGGCAGATGAAATCGAGATAACCTCGTTTGGCCCAGAGAGGCCAGTCCTGGGCGACCCATTCCCGGCAGTTCGGATATTCGCGGAAGACGGCGGCGGAGAGTTTGACACCGGGGCGGATCTTGCGTGCCTCGCGCGATACGGTTTCGACGAGCCGGGTGATCTGGTCGGCACGCCAGTCGCGGTACTGGCTTTTGAGTTGTCCCTTGTAACAGTCGGTAGGCCAGTTGCTGACTTTGATGCCGGTGTCGGCCTCAAACTTTTGACGGCTATAGTCACTGTAGTCATGGCGATCATTGGGATAGCGGATGTAATCGAAGTGAATACCATCCACGGGGTACTTTTTAACGACTTCCAGCATGCTGTCGACTTCGAGCTGAAAGTTTTCGGGATGAGCCGGATTGAGCCAGTCGCTGGCTTCGCCGGTCACACTGACCTGGGTCCGGCCCGCGTCGCGGAGCTGTTTGACGAAGGACGGCGGTGCGGTTGTGAGGTTATGATTGGCTTTCCATACGTGGAGTTCGAGCCCATGTTTGTGAGCCGCCTGGAGGCACTGTTCGATCTGGTCCCCGTAAACTTCAAAAGAATTGCTGCGGGGGAGGACATCGCTGGGGTAATGGGCCAGACCGCCCCAGAGCATGTTGACGATGAGCATGTTAAAGCCGGCGTCGGCAAGCTCTTTACAGGTACGGTCCCAGTCGCCGGGGTAGGGGCCGGTAGGACTGTGATCCCAGAAGGCACGGGCTTCGCGTGGCGGACTGGCGCGGGTCAGCAGGTAGATTTTGACCCGCTCTTCACGACAGCGCCGGGCAAAGGCGATGGCCTGGAACGCTTCTTTTTTCTGCAGGAGCTGTTTCGCTCGTACAAGTAACGCGGACGTACGATCCAGATCGCGGGCCGCCAGTACTTTGCTCTGTTGTGGAGTGACGGTGGACACAATGCTGCGGCGGAGTTCATCAAACGAGTGAAAGGGGCCCACCTGTTCCGCCTGCCGAATCGTACCGGCGGCGATCGCATCCCAGAGCCGGGGTTGGAAATGAGCCATGAGGGCGGTCAGCAAGGCCTGTTTCTGGACCGGATCATCTCCCAGGATCAGATGGCTGAAGTAGGCCCCCCGGTCACTGACGATCAGGGCTGGCTTCCCCGTTGGTTTGCCTGTATCATCGAACCACTCGCCCACGATCCGGGCGTTGTGTCCGGTTGGGGTGGCAGTCACCAGGTTCCAGGAAGCCTGTTTGACCTCCGCAGGGAGCCCCAGGATACCGGCGTCCTGCAGATGGATCGAGGCCAGTCCACCCGGACTGTCCGGTTTGAAATAACTGCCTTTTTTGATGCCCAGATTCTTTTCCAGAGCGGTCGGAATGTTGAAGTTCAGATAAACCTTGCCGCCCCGTTCCATAAACTGATTCAGTACCCCGCAGGCCTGGGATGAAATTCGGGGATTAAACGGCAGAATTGCGATGGAGCGTGAGCCGAGTGTGTTCAGCGAGAGTTCGCTTTCACTGATACGGTCACAACCGATTCCAGAAGTCTCGAGAAAAGCTTCGATACGGTCGGCAGCTGCGAAGGTGTCCCTCTCTTTCTGTTTCTGGCTGAGGTCGGGGACGACAATCGTCACGTCGCCGGTGATGGCTTTCAGGTTACGGAACTGAAAGTGCGTGTCGGGTTCGCTGTCGGATTCCCGCCAGACTACCAGTCGGACGGTTTCAATTTTATCCCAGCCGCGCGGCTTGTCTTCACCGCGAAAATCACCTTTGGGAAAACGGAGTGTTTGCCAGTCAGATCCCTTGATACGGGCAGTAGTCGAATACCAGCCGGGGCCACTTTTGAAATAGAGGCTGACCTGGTGATTGCTGTCGGGTGAAGCAGGTTTAACGTCAATCGTAAACAGCCCGGGGGCGGTCAGGCTCTGGTTGAGTTGTTTGTCGATCCCGGCCCGGGGAATGTCGCGGTTGGATTGAAAGGGGGCCGAGAGGAGCAGGACATTCTGGCTGCCTGTTTTCTGCATCGCCAGGGGGAGCGTTCCCTTGAGTTCGGTCCACGCCTGTCTGGCCGCGGACGACGTTGTATAGTTGAAGTCGTCCAGCACGGTTTCTGTGCCGGTGGTGAAGCTGAGAGCTAGAGACAGGATGTAAGGCAACTGATAGATCATAGCAAATCAATAGATGGGTATAAGTGAGTGATCGAGAACGCAAAATTCTGTTTAAGTTGTATCGGGTTCGGGAAATGCTGACAAGATTTCCTCTGGAAACGGGGGAGATCGTGGTATTTATCAGTGATATTTAATGAATACGTAGAACTGAGCTTGTCTGTTGACTATAGTGCGGGCATTCAAATTAGCGCTCCGGGAGCCAGGGAAAGGTGCAGAGCCATCGAAGAGCTTGTCGTTTTATTTGCTGTAATCGGTATCGGTCTGATACTGGGAAAAATTTCGATCCGTGGGATATCACTGGGGAGTTCAGGCGTGATCTTCGCCGGTCTGCTGGCGGGGCACTGGGGATACCAGGTTTCGCCGGAGAAGGGTCTGGCTGGAGTGGTCCTGTTTATCTACTGCCTGGGCATCGGCGCGGGGCCCAGTTTTCTGCAGATGTTTCTGAATCGTGGCAAAGCGCTGGCGCTGCTGGCCGGAGTCATGCTGAGTTCGGCTCTGCTGGCCGTCTGGCTCATGGGGCGTCTCTTCAAGTTGAGTCCCGATCTGGCGAGCGGCCTGTTTGCGGGAGCCCTGACGAGTACGCCGGCGCTCGCTGCGGCGACAGAGAAGCTACCCGCCGGTTCGGATGTCGCGGTTGGATTCGGAATCGCCTACCCCTTTGGTGTGATCGGGGTGATTCTCTTCATTCAGATTCTACCCCGCTGGTTTCCCGGTGGAATTGAACGCGCCTTGAACGAATCGACTGCGGCCCGCGGCGATATCATTCGCGAAGTGGTCGAAGTCCAGAACAGAAATCTGGTGGGGAAGCGACTTCGGGACGTGACCATTTTGGCGAAATCCAACTGCCAGGTCTCACGCTTGATCGTGGAGGGGCAACCGCGACCGATTCCGAAAGAATTTCAACTGGAACTGGGACAGCTCTTGCTGGTCATCGGCCGGACGGGGCAGATCGAGACTGTGATTGAAGCGTTGGGAACCCGCTGTCCCGACGCGCAATACGTACTCGATGTGGAGCGGCAGCGTCGTAATATTGTGATTACGTGTAAAGAGGTAGTGGGACGCACGCTCAAGGATCTGCATTTTCGGTCACGCTTTGGTGTGACGATAGCGCGTATTACCCGTCAGAATATCGAGTTCGTTCCCGGTTCAGAACAGACTCTGCATTACGGAGATATTCTGCGTGCGGTGGGAGAGCCGGAGGATCTGGAACGTTTTGCGACGGCCGTTGGTCACCGGGCTCGCACTGCGGATGAAACGGACCTCATCATCCTGGCGGGAGGACTGATTCTAGGAATGATCCTGGGGCGGTTGAGTCTTTCGCTGGGAGGTCAGTCGTTTTCCCTCGGTATGGCAGGAGGACCGTTGCTGGTGGGGTTACTGCTGGGGCACTTCGGTCAGTTTGGTGGATTGTCAGTTCGCATGCCGCGTGCAGGCCGGTTGTTGCTGGGTGAACTCGGGCTGACGGTCTTTCTCGCACAGGCGGGCTGTCAGGCGGGAGGGAATTTCGTGGAAGTGGTCCGCGCAAATGGATTGACGATGTGCCTGGCTGCAGCGGTGGTGGTTGTGATGCCGCTCTTGTCCGGGTTTCTCGCGGCGCGGTACTGGCTGCGTCTGAATCTGCTGGAGACAGCCGGGGGCCTGTGTGGCGCGATGACATCCACACCCGGTCTGGGAGCGGTTACGTCTGCCATTGATTCGAGTGTGCCGGCGACGAGTTATGCAACCGTCTATCCGGTGGCCCTGGTATTGGTGACACTGTTGGCACCGATTTTGATTGCGTTGTTGTAGTAACGCCTGGTAAGTACAAATAAAAACGGGAGCAGTGAATCTGGTTCACGCTCCCGCTTCGTTTGCAGGCCACAGTCATGCTAACTGCATTTATTTATAACTGACTTTGGCAAAATAGATGGATGTTTTGCCTTCGTGGCTGGAATAGTAGCTCACGTTCAGCAGGCCATCATGCAGGACCATGTTCGCGTAGCTGGTGTCACCGCCACTGGGGAGCGCGAGCAGTTCGGTGAGCTTGCCGTTTTCCACGTCGAGCTGGCAAATTGATGTCCGCACTTTGGGGGAGTAGAGGCGCACGGTGGCCAGAAAGCGACCGTCGGGCAACTGGAACAGTTCCGGTCCGCCGATTTTGATGCCCAGGTCCTTCCATTCCCATTTGGTGTAGGGGGGCTTTGAAATACCGAGCAGGCCGGTGGCACCTTTTCCGTCCCGTCTGAGCAGGCAGTAGCAGGTATTATCTTTGGTAAAGACCAGGGAGCTTTCGTTGGAGTATCCCTCGTCAATCAGCTTGTCGACAACCGTTTCAAAATTCTTGCCATCACTGCTCTTGTAAAGACGAGTGAAGCGAGGGCCTTCCTTACCGGTATGATAACCGATGCTGTAGACGTCTCCATCGTGCCACTTATTGCCCCAGAGCCAGAGGTTGGGATCGCCGATGGTATGAGCTTTGGACCAGTGCTTGCCGTCATCGGAGAACCAGGACATCGACTGATGCCGACAGGGGGCAGGCTGGTGCAGAGCCCCGGCACCACTGAGCATGAGCTGCCCCTCGGGCGTGACGCTGATTTTCGCATCGCGGAGGTCAGCGGTCTCGGACGTAATACGGGCGACCGGTTTCCAGTCTTTACCATCTTTGGATTCGAGGACCTGCAGGGCACCGTCGGGGGAGACATGTGCTTTCCCGGTACGGAACACGCAGTACCATTTGTCTTTGAAGCGGGTCAGTCCGGTGAAAGCGTTGTGAGGATCTTTGTCCCAGATTTTCTGGACACTTTCCAGCTTCAACTGAACCGGTTTGTCGTTGGCCTGTAGTGGCGCTGCCAGACAGAGCAGGACCAGGCAGGCGACGCAGAGGAGCGAGGCGTTTTTCATGAGGTCTTCCTTTGAGTTGTGAAGGTCGAGTTATTTTTCCGATTGAATGCGGTCCAGGACCGGGGCAGGAGGCTTCCAGCCATAGGTTCTGGTTTCCCGCGGATGATACAGGCAGGTGACAAGATACAGTTCAGTTTTACTGGATTTTTCCGGAGGCACATTGATCTGCACATGCGTGAAACCGGCCCCGGGCCAGGAGACATAGCCGTCTGTTTCGCTTTTTTCCAGCAGGTGTCCGTTGAGTCTGATGTCGACGAGTTCCGGGCGTTGATAAGGGAGACGGAGTTGAAACGAAATGCCCTGCTGAATGGATGGTTCTTCCGGTTCTGGCGCACGTCCTTTGCTGACGGCGATTTTGATTTCCGGTCCCGCGTTGATGATTGACTTGAGTGAGCTCTGGTCGATGCCAGGTACGTCCTTGATATTTTCGAGGAGTTCGGTGATGTCGGCAGAGAGTAGCTCAGCTGCTTTCTGGGATGTGGCGACGAAGTAGGTTTCCCGGCCGGCGGTCTGCGGATAGAGAACGGCCTGGGAGAAGCGGGGCTGTTGTTTCCAGAGTTCGACCCGGCTCTGACGACGAGCCTGGGCGGTGGGACCCCAGGCACTGACGAAGTGGCCGATATAACTGTTGACGCGATTGACGGGGTAGCCGGGATGGTAATCTTCATCCCAACGCTGGTTGCCAATCTGCATCAGGCCTTTCAGCCGCGCCAGTCCGCTTTGTTCCCAGCCGACTTCAAAAGCCATCAGCATGGTATGATAGTGGGCATAGCCGTAATGCGCGGTGTAGAACTGGGGGCGTCCCAGCCAGAGTCGATTGGAGATTGCCGTCAGGGAAGTGCCCCAGAAGAGACGCTGGGCGTCCGCTTCGAAGCGATCGTAACCGTAACCCGCTGCTTCTCCCGCCTGGTTGATGGCTTCGGTGATCCGCCAGTCCCAGGGACGGAGCGACATGTTCGAATAAGCGGAACCGGTGACTTCAAACATCGTCTGACCGCGGTAGCGTTCTCGGGAGCCCAGTTGTTCGGGGCTGTATTCCTGCAGGCCGGTCCCGTGCACATCGACATGGACGTCAGGCTTGAACTGATCGACGACGGACAGGACCGCCATGACTTCCGGCGATTTTTCCGGCAGCTTGAACTGCAGGGTTTTGAGATCCCAGTTGGCAGTCCCGCCTCCGGTGTAGGGGTCAATCTTCTGGGAATTGCCAAAGCGATCCGTTTCGAAGTAAGCATACGGGTTGATGATCGGGATGATCAGCAGCAGTTGGTTTTGTCTGGTGCGTACGGCCTCTGGATCATCGCTGAGCAGCCATTCAACAAAGTGCAGCACTGTGGTTGTGCCACTGCGTTCGGGACCGCCATGCAGGGCTGTGACCAGACAGATCTGTTTCAGTTTCAGGTCGGTTTTGGAGTCGGTGATTTTCAGCATGGGGAGCGGAATGCCTTCGAGCGTCACGCCGATTCGGTCGACCTGAACCAGGTCGGGATGCGTTTCCTCCCAATATTTCAGCGTTTCCGTGTATTCCTTGAGTGTCAGCCGATGCAGCTTTTCCTGCCAGGGTTGTGGGAGCCCGGCGAGTTTCTGCTCCAGTGTTGGGGCTTCCTGGGCTGCCAGTTGAGGTGGTTGCCAGGTAAGCAAGCAGAGCAGACAGAGTGCCAACCACAGGGGAGTTTTCAATGGGATACGCGGGGAGAACAGTCTGGCAGGCATGGTTGAGGCCTCGTCGGGGCGAAGTTGGGGAATCGTTATTGAGCTGGGGGTGGTCCCAGTGTCTGTCCGGCGCTGGTGTTAATGGGCATGGGAAATACTTCCGCAGAATCGATGGGAAGTTCTCCCTGTTTCATCTGGGTCAGCAGCTCAGCTGCTTTTCTGCCAATGGCGACTTCATCGACAGTGATTGAAGAGAGTCGGCTCTGGATTGCGCCGTGACGGACCGTGCCACCGAATCCGAGCAGGGAGACATCTTCCGGAACGCGCTTTCCCAGTTTGCCCAGCAGCAGGTAAATCAGCTCGGCCAGTGAGTCGAAGGTGGCGAAGATCGCCGTGGGGGGATCAGGGCGCTGGAACATGGTTTCCAGGGTGTTGAGCAGATCCGGTTCATAGTCAATCGGATGCAGCTGCGAACTGGGGCCGTGAAAGATGAACGGTTCCAGACAAGAGTCGGGGCTGGCAGCCAGGGCTTCGCGGAGTCCGGTTTCGTATTCAATCGAAGCGGTGGCGCGGTGGGGGGAAAACAGGGCGATCGAACGGTGTCCCTGTTCCAGCAGTGTCTGTCCGGCGAGCAGGCCGACTTCACGGAAGGGGATGGAAAGCAGGGGGGCCTGGATGCCTTCGACATCCCGGTGGCAGAAGACAACGGGAATGCCATGCTGTTGCAGCTGCCTTACCTGGTATGCGGGGGTCGGGGGGACGGTCGCGGGGACCAGGGCCACGCCGGCGACGTGTTTGTCGATGAGTTGCAGGATCGTATTGCCCTGCATGTCGACTTTGTTTTCCGTGCAGCAGACGAGCACCTGGTTCTGGGTCAGGGCAGCTGCCTGTTCGAAGCTCCGCTGCAACGACGGATAGAAGCCGGTGCGGACTTCCGGGAGCACGAATGCGAAAATATCGAGCTGTTGTTTTATGGGGATCGGCGGTTTCGTACTGACAAACGAACCTTTGCCGTGAATGCGGTTGATCCAGCCCTGTTCTTCAAGCAGTTGCATCGCATTACGGACGGTGGTCCGTGCCAGCTGATGGGTTTCACAGAGCTGGTGCTCCGAGGGCAGGGCGGCTCCGGGCTTGAATTCGCCCTGTGTAATCTGCTCCATGAGCTGTTCCACCAGCTGCAGGTATTTCGGGCGCTGCTTGCCGGGGAGCGAGGTCGCAGGGCTGGTCTGTTGTGAATCCGGGGCACGTGCTGTCATGGCCGCGAGAATTTCTCAGATCAGGGTTGAAAAAAGCAGGGGTTGACGTTACTTGTATTTAAATATGATACAAGTTGTTTGTGTGGTGTCAACAATGCATTCGCTGAGAATGTCGATAATCTGAATTGGTACCAGACAGAAATGCTTTTCTAAAGATACAAGATGTCTTTTCAGGAGACGGGAGATTCACATGAGACCACTGCTGCTGTTCATGCTGTTTTTTGTGGGAAGTCTGAATGTTGTCGGCCTGCAGGCAGGCGAGCCAAAGCCGCTCCCGATCGGGGATCACCGCGAGCTGTTTGTGGATGACTATCTGATCGGCAAAATGAAAAACGTGAGTCTGCGACTGCATCAGCCTGTTGATGAAGGCGTCGTTCTGAAATTCGATAAGCCATGGGAAGGGCTGTTCTGCGGATACTGCACGATCATCAAAGATGGCGACCTGTATCGCGCTTACTATCGGGGACGACCCCAGGCGGGAGCCGACGGCGACACCGGAGAAGTCTACTGCTATGCGGAATCGAAGGATGGGATTCACTGGACCAAGCCCGAGTTTTCTCTGTTCGAAAAGCAGGGTTTCAAAAAGAACAACATCATCCTGGCAGACGCGGCCCCGATGACGCATAACCTCAGCCCGTTCCTGGATACACGCCCGGGAGTTCCGAAGTCGGAACGCTACAAGGCGCTCGGCGGGACGATGAAAAGCGGCCTGGTCGCGTTCACTTCGCCAGACGGGATTCACTGGAAACAGCATCCTGCGGGGACCGTGATCTCCAAAGAGATGGTGCCGTTTCCTTATATGTTTGATTCTCAGAATGTCGCGTTCTGGTCCCCGGTTGAGAAAAAATACATCAGCTACTTCCGGGTGTTCAAGGATAAACTCCGTCGGATTGCCCGGACTGAGAGTGATGATTTCATTCACTGGTCCGAACCGGTGCTGATGGAATACACGCATCGGGGTGACAAATCACCGATCGAACATCTCTATACCAACCAGACCCACCCCTATTTCCGGGCGCCTCATATTTATCTGGCTGTCGCAGCTCGCTTCATGCCCGGGCGTCAGGTGCTGACCGATGAGCAGGCAGAAAAAATCGGCGTGCATCCCCGCTACTTCAAAGATACGTCCGATGCGATTCTGATGACGACCCGCGGCGGTAACACGTATGATCGCACTTTTCTGAGTGGATTCATCACCGGGGGAATCGGCGCGCAGAACTGGGTGTCGCGAACGAACTATCCTGCATTGAACGTGGTTCAGACCGGACCGGCGGAAATGTCGGTGTACGTGAATCAGGATTATGCGCAGCCTACCGCCCATTTGCGTCGCTATTCGCTGCGTCTGGACGGATTTGCTTCCGTACGGGCCGACTATGCCGGCGGGGAATTAGTGACGAAGCCGCTGATCTTTGATGGTTCTGAGCTGTCGATCAACTTTTCGACATCTGCTGCGGGGGGCATCAAAGTCGAGATACAGGATGAAAACGGTAAGCCGATTCCCGGTTTCACTCTCGCTGATGCACGTGAGCAGATCGGAAACGAAATCAATCGGATCGTTACCTGGAAAGGGGGCTCCGATGTCTCTGCACTCAGTGGCAAACCGGTACGCCTGAAGTTTGTGATGAAAGATGCCGATCTGTATTCACTGCAGTTCGTGAAATAATGTAACTTCACTTGCGATTCGCTCAGGAAAGTCGATCGGGTTCTCTCGTCGACTTTTCTGATTTTTCACTTGAGATTCATTGCCCGGTTCGCTGACTGTCTTATGATACAGGTAGAGCTGCCCCCAAATCGAAATCTGAGTTTCTGCGAAAAGCGCTTGCTCCCACCCCTCTGGTTCCTGAGAAGTAAATCATGAAAGAGCGTAGACGATTACTGGTAGTCGGAGTCGGTTCAATTGGAGAAAGGCATCTGCGCTGTTTCCAGGCGACGGACCGTGTCGATATCTCGATTTGTGAACTGAATGCCGACCTGCGTCAGCAGGTCGCCGAGCGATACTCTGTGAAAACTCAGTATGCGGATCTGGACTCGGCACTGGCGGAGCCACATGACTTTGCTGTCATCGCGACTCCAGCACACCTGCATATTCAAATGGCGCAACGGGTCGTTGAAGCGGGTTTGGACGTGTTCATCGAAAAGCCCCTGAGCACGTCGGTGGACGGTGTGGCCGATCTGCAGAAGCTGCTGAAAGAGAAACAGAAAAAAGCGGGAATCGCGTATGTCTATCGCGCTCATCCCGCGCTGGCAGCGATGAAAGCGGATCTGGATACGGGCCGCTATGGCAAACCGGTAGAACTGGTTGTCGTTTCCGGTCAGAACTTTCCCACCTATCGGCCCGCGTATCGCGACATCTATTACAAGTCGCGCGCGACCGGTGGAGGGGCGGTGCAGGATGCGTTGACGCATTCGATGAATGCTGGCGAATACCTGGTGGGACCGGTGAAAGCCCTGGTGGCGGACTACGCACATCAGGTGTTGGAAGGTGTGGACGTGGAAGACACCGTGCACGTGATTACCCGTCAGGGAAGTGTGCTGGGTAACTTCAGTCTGAATCAGCATCAACCGGCGAATGAATCGAGTATTACCGTGATCTGCGAACGGGGCATGCTCCGATTTGAGTATCAGAAAAGCTGGTACCGTCATGTCACCGAGCCGGAGGGGGAGTGGGTCGTCGGTTACCAGGAAACGCTGGAACGGGATACACTCTTTTCGCGACAGGCGAGTGCCTTTCTCGATTATCTCGATGATTTCTGTCCGCCGCTCTGTTCGCTGGAAGAAGGACTGCAGACGCTGGCGGTCAATCTTTCAATTCTGGAATCTGTCGAACAGCGTGCCTGGGTCGAACCGGCGCACTACCTTACCCATTGAGTTTTTCTACCTGAAAACAGGATTCGTTATGCAACCAAGTGATGAACCCACGATACAGCAGCTGTTTGATCTTACCGGTAAGACGATTTTAATCTCCGGTGCGAGTGGTTACCTGGGCGGTGCGATGTCGCGGGGACTGGCCGAAGCCGGGGCACGGCTGGTGGTCAGCAGCCGCAGCCAGGAGCGGGCTGAACAGACGGCTTTGGAACTGCCGGATCCTAACGGCGTGGGGCACCTGGGAGTCGCCCTGGATCATATGGAAGCCGACTCGATTGAAGAGGGGTTTGCTGCAGCACTCGATGCCGCCGGCCAGATCGACGTGTTGGTGAATAACGGCAATGATCCAGTGGGGGAAGACTGGCGGAATGTCACCGCAGACGCGTTCAACCGTCACCTGCAGAATGCGACTGGCTATTTTCTGCTGGCCCGCAAACTGCGTGATCACCTCGTCGCGCGAGAAGCCCGGGGAAGCGTGATCATGATCGGTTCGATGTACGGCGTGGTCGGCTCTTATCCCGAAGCGTACGAGGGAATCTGTGCAGCCAGTCCCGTGGCCTATCACACGATGAAGGGAGGGCTGATTCATCAGACGCGGCACCTGTCGGTCTACTGGGCCAAGGATGGCGTGCGGGTTAACTGCCTGAGCCCCGGGCCGTTTCCTTCCGAGAAAGCACCCGCAGGCTTGGCGGAACGATTGAGCGAGCACAGTCCGATGGGCCGCATGGGATCACCGGCCGAACTCAAGGGAGCAGTCGTCTTCCTGGCGAGCGAGGCGAGCAGTTATATCACAGGCCAGAACCTGCTGGTCGATGGTGGCTGGACCGCGTGGTAGATGGAAAACAGCCTCGATCTGATCGTGTTTTCTGATACAATAGCTGATTCAAATGAACTGAAATCAGCTGAGTCTGAATTACGCGCTTTGATTGTACACCGCCGGACGATCTATGGGTTTAGAGATTCTCAACGCACTTGGAGGCCTGGGACTGTTCCTGCTGGGGATGGTCATCCTGACCAACGGCCTGAAGGAACTGGCGGGGGATACCATCCGCCGGTTGATCGCGAAATTCACAAAGAACATGCCCAGCGGAATCGCTACCGGAGCGATCGTCACGGCTGTGTTGCAATCCTCAAGTGCTACTACGGTGACCGCGGTGGGTTTCGCAAGTGCGGGGCTGCTTTCTTTATCACAGTCGCTGGGGATCATCTTTGGTGCCAACCTGGGGACAACGATGACGGGCTGGATCGTGGCGGTCTTTGGTTTCAAATTGAAGCTGGGACAGATCGCTTTTCCCCTGATTCTGGTCGGCACTCTGATGTACATGTTTGCCCGCAAGCGGGTGGGGATGATCGGTTTCGCACTGGCTGGCTTTGGTCTGATCTTTGTCGGCATTGATAACATGCAGGCCGGGATGTCGGGACTGACAGATACGGTGACGCCGAAATCGTTTCCCACAGATGACTGGCTGGGGCGCATCCTGTTGATTTTGATCGGCATGGGGGTCTCCATGGTCACGCAGTCGTCCAGCGCGGGAATGGCGATGGCAATTACCGCCGTGCATACCGGTACGATTTCGCTGACGCAGGGGGTCGCGATGGTGGTCGGTTTCGATATGGGGACGACCGTCACCGCGGTGATCGCCACACTGGGTGGTTCGGTGACGGCGCGGCGAACCGCATTTGCGCATGTTCTCTTTAATACAACGACCGCCTGCGTGGCTTACTTACTGATACCACTCTATATGTGGAGCTGGCAATCTTATGTGAATCAGGGGGATCGTTTCTCCCCGGAAATCGGACTGGCCCTGTTTCACAGCCTGTTTAATCTGCTGGGGATCCTGATGCTGGCTCCGTTATCCAGCCAGGTAATTCGCGTCCTCTGCTGGCTGGTGCCTGATGCGGTGAATGACCAGGTGGAACGTCTGGAAGAGTCATTCATCCAGACTCCTAACGTAGCGATTGAAGCGTCGCGCTCGACATTGACCGAAGTCTTTCAGGATGTCCTGCACCTGTTTCACGGGTTGTTTACAAATGAGGCAGACCGGGCTGATATTTCCTCGATGATGGAACAGACGCATGAGACCTTGACAATTACCGAAGATTATCTGAGGCGGGTCAACGTGTCGAAATCGGATCCGCAGACCTTGCGTTGTTACCAGGAAGTCGTGCTGGCACTGGACCACATCAGGCGCCTGACAAGACGCTTCAAGGAAATCGAGCGTCTGGATGCGGCTGCTGATGTGGAAGATCTGCAAAAGGTCGTAACACGGTTGACGAAACTGTTAGATGACACAGAAATCGCCTTCGAGGATCGTAGCGAACTGATGGACGAGCAGCCGCTGGAAGACTGTGCGCGCGAACTGGATCAGGACCAGGAATCGGTCCGACGCCGGTTTACCGAGGCCGCGTCCCGATCGGGGGATGATTTTGAATATGTACTCAATCAGTTGGACGCTTATCGCTGGCTGTATCGCATCAGTTACCATCTCTGGCGAACGGTGCATCACCTGCAGAGTGCGCGGATCATCAATGGTCAGTCGGACATAGAACCTGCAGAAATTAATAATACGAAAGCCGTAGATTCCCGATCTGAGGATGAGGAGCAAGGAAGCGAAGATAAAAAAACGTCCCTGCAAATCGACAGCAGGGACGAAGTGGAATGATGGCTTAGTGACCGGAATCATTCCTTATCGAGATGAAATGTGAATTTATTTTCCTGCCCGGGAGTGACACTGGCGGTCAGTCCTGATTTGGCTGGATCCGCATATCTATCGGGAATCAATGAGACTTCCTGGATGACCACATTGGCCTCATCCAGATTGGCTCCCTCCGGTGGACCTTCGGTTCTGGAGCAAATCACAGTGACCTTGTGTTCGCCAGCGATGGCACCGTCACCGTCTGTGAAAGTGCGCAGCTGGAATTCGCCATTTTCATCAGTGCGACCTACTGCAGCTTGTGGTTCGCCCCCCGTGGATTGGAAAACAACGGTTGCTTCGGGCAGTGGTTTACCATCGAAGGTGACGATACCGGACGCGGGAAATGTGTCGGGACGCTGCTCGGTCCATTTGTCTTCACTGGACCCAGAGCAGGACATCATCAAAACGGGCATGGAAAGTAACAGGAGCGGCATAGCAGAGTAACGCATTGAGTATTTATCCTTCAGACCAGAATTGATTCGAAGCAGGAGGGGGAGAAACCGGAGCAGGTTCCTCCCCTGTTAACAGTTCGACAAAAGTAGAGTTATTAGAATTCCCCTACCGTTTCTCCTCCGTTCTTGGAGCCCAGTGCGCCCCAGATACCATAGGGGCTTTTACCTGAAGTGACCTGCGATGCAGCTATATTACCAGTATCGATGTTCTCACTGATAAAGCGGACCGCGCCATCTCCCATCAATAAGTGGACGCCCCCTACATGTCTGCTGGAGGGAGGTAAGATTCCCGATGTTGTCTGTCCATTACAGACCGGCGAATTGGGAGGCAGGATGGTATTAAAGTTGATATAGCCTGCGCGTCCATCGGTCCAACGCGTTCCCAGTGAGCGGTTCCGGTCCAGCAGCCCAGTGGTAAAAGCACCGTTCACAAAACTGGCCCGGCAGGCAGATGGGTTTGTGGTGTTGCTGGTGGAGTTGGTGCCGAACGTGTTGGCCGGTGTCAGGGAGCCCGCTCCGGGGGGACGCACACATTCTGAGACCATTGCCGTGTTGCTGGTGCCGTCGATAATATCCCGCATGCGGACACTGGTCCGGAAACCAAATACGCCCCGCAGAGCACCGGATGAATTCGTTTCGAGATTGCTGTACTGGTCGCCTACCGAGAACAGGTAATTATGTTGACCTAATGTGGTGATGTCACCTGTGTCGACGTCGGACGGGCACATGATAATAGCCAGTTTGGTTTTGTAAGCTGAAAACCCTGTGTTCCAGACATAGGACGTCGATCCCAGGTTACCTGTGATCTGTTCGTAGAGGGGGGCCTGGTCCAGGTAGGGGAGTAAAGGGACGTAAGTGCTGAAGCGGGAGTCCGGCCCACAGGTCGTGCAGGTGCTTTCATAGGGACCGATTCGGCTGGCGGGAAACATTCCGTGGGTGGAATGGTAATTGTGCAACGCCAGTCCCATCTGCTTGAGATTGTTTTTACAGGTGCTGCGTCGGGCAGCCTCACGCGCCTGCTGGACTGCGGGCAGGAGTAGTGCGATTAAAATGGCAATAATGGCGATGACGACCAACAGCTCAATGAGCGTAAAGCCGCGTCGGGATTTTGATGGTTTCATTGGATTCCTGTTTCGATAAAAAAAATATAAAGGCCAGGCGAGAACCGTTCTCGACCGTTATGGATCTGCGATCAACGCTGGTTGTGCCTGCGAATCTGAGAAGCGGTCGGGGATGCCTCGAATAAACCGTACGTCGGCAATCTCGCCTCCCCAGTGCCGGGAGATGTCGGTAAGCGTGGAGCCTCCCACCGCCAGAACTCCCCCCGGTGAGAGAGGCAGAATGTCTTGGATATTGGTAAATGTCTGCTGCAAATCGGGGGTAGCAGCAAATTCGGGGGTGCGTGTGTACGTCACAATACTGTCGTTCGGAGCTGGGGTGTTGGCATCGTAAGTGAAGACAATCCGGTACCAGCGATCTTGATCCCAGCGAATATTCTGATTGGTTTGCCAGGAATGATATTGGTTCGCCGCATCCAGAAAACCGAAGCCCAGTCTGCCTGAGTTGCTGTCGGAGTACAGGTTCAATTGAGAGGTGCTGTGCAGTCGGGTATTACGATAATGAAACAGTGTGTCGGAGTCCCCCTGGCGATCACGGCTGGGGTTGCGTGCCCAGAGCGTGATTGTGAATCGCTTGAGATCGAATAGTTCTGCTTCGGTGGTATTCAGCGTCCGAAACAGTTTATGTAACTGTGATCGAAACGGTCCGGCTGCAGTTGAAGAATTATGTGGCGCCGGTTTGCCTGTAAAGGGAGAATGTCCTGTTTCAGCCATGACATTCAGATCCAGTTGGTGATCTCCCGAGTCGCGTGCCGTGACGGATGATTCTGGTTCGTTGAGTTTCCAGTGGGCAACGATCCGGGGTTCGTTTCTGGCCAGGTTCTGTACGAAGATTTCGGGTGAAGCTTCAATTCGGGTGATCGTTTCCGATTCAGGTTGTACCCGAACAGCTGTGTTTTCGGTCAGATCCTGCGTCTCTGTGATTTCACGAGCTGTGTCAAGCAGATTAAACCGGACAAGTCCCTGGATAACATGCACCTCGGTTTCATGGGACGGATTGACGACCAGGCCGAAACGTGTTCCCAGGTCAATGACGCGCGAAGTGGGAGTTTCGATGGTGAGGCCTCGGGCAGCGGGAGGTACATGTGCAAACAGATGGCCCTGGTTTAAACGGAACTGATCAGGGCCGATTGCATTCAGTCGGGCAGGTCCTTTAAGAACGATCCGGGCGCCGGAAACCGTTTCCAGTTCGACAAGACCTTGCTCCAGGTGGAGCTGATCTCCGGTGCGCAGGCGTTGATTTTGTAGCCAGTTTCGCTTGCCTGTCGCCCAGTGTGCCTCCTGGAGCCGGATGATTTGTGCCTGATAGGCAGGAGGATTCTGGCGATTCGCTTGGGAATAAACCAGGTAGCCAACTCCCAGCAGGCAAAATGCGAAGAGCGTGGCTGAGCTGAGCAGGAGTGCCCATCTCCGGTTTCCCTGTTTTTCCGGGAGGTAGTCGGGGATCGTGCGCAATTCTCCAGAGGGGAGAGGATCGTAGGTAGTCGATCGTCCCAGCGGACCGGGATCGACAATGCCTTCCCATTCCAGGTTGGCGCACATGCCAGCATACTGCACGAAGAGGTCGCGGGCGGCGTCATGGCTGAGTACCATTTTTTCCAGTCGTGCGGCCTGTCGCGGATTGAGTGAACCGTACTGGTATTCCCAGCAGAGGTGCATCAATTCTTCCTGTTCCTGAGGAGACAGCATCAGAATAGATCCCCTGAATTCAGGCGACGCTGAATGCAGCTCAAAAGCAGTTCATGCGCGCGACGCATTATTTTATAAATGGCATTAGGGGTGCGTTTCAGTTCCCGGGCCACCGAGATGGGGCTGGCATCGGGTTCGTAGATTTTCTCCAGCACTTCCCGCTGCCGATCGGTCAATAGTTCAAAGCAGACTGATAATGCTGCCTGCTGCTGATCCAGTTCATCAATAGAGACCATGGCATTTTCCGCGACCCGGTTATAGAATTCGTCAGAGAAAATATGTCGTTCCAGATTTTGACGCCGACGATAATTCAGGACTTCATATCGAACGATCTGACAACTCCAGGCCCAGAAATTGGATCCGGTTTCGAACGTATCAAACCTGGCCCAGAGTACGGTGCACGTATTCTGATAGATCTCTTCGGCATCAGTTCGATTATCTACCAGCGATCTGATGAACCGGTAGATTCTCTGGCTGTGCCGGGAGAACAGCATGATGAATTCAGTTGTGCGGTCGGTTGCTACCGCCATAAAAAGTACCTCTCACTGGAACGCGACGAGAGAAGTTTTGGGGAACCCCATAGTGAATACAGCGTGAGGGGGCCAAAATTAGCCGCGGAAAATCGAGTTTTTTGTGGTTTTCTGTCAATTTGATCGTCAACGGTACATTGATTTCGAGCATTTTTAATAAGTGTATTATCTATCCTAAGTAATTGCAGTAACTTACGAACAGCAGAGGTAGCGACATGCAATTTAGAGAAATCTCCTGGCAGTCCGACGAATATCAACAGGCTTGCGAACTCAGGAATACCATTTTACGGCGCCCTCTCGGGATGAATCTGTTACAGGAAGATCTCTCCGGTGAAGCGGAATATTTGCATTTCGGAATGTTTGAATCGGATCGGCTGGTGGCATATGTTCTCGCTGTGCCTCTGAAAACAGGGTGGGCTAAACTGAGGCAGATGGCGGTGTCGAATGAGTGTCAGGGGCAGGGGATTGGCAGGCGTTTGATTGAGTCGGTAGAAGATTGTCTGGTAAAGCAAGGGTTCCAGGTTGTGGAGCTTGATGCCCGGCGGGAAGCGGTCGGCTTTTATGAGAAGCTGGGCTACACCCCGGAGGGGGATGAGTTCATTTCGGTGACGATTCCACATCAACGCATGACGAAAGTGATTGCTGCTGACTGATGCGATCGCTCAGCCGAGCAGCTCTTTAATCACAGCGCCCCCGGTCTGGCTGAGGACTTTAAACCGGCCTTCGTGGAAGTAGGTCAGCTGGTTGTCGTCGAGCCCCATGATGTGTTCGAGTGTGACATGTAGATTACGAATCGGGTTGACGACTTCGACGGCATGGTCGCCGATTTCGTCGGTGGCCCCGATGCGATGACCGGCTTTGACGCCCCCCCCCGCCAGCCACATGGCCATGCCTTTCGCATTATGGTCCCGACCGGCGGCCTGTCTGCCACTGCGGATGCCATTGTCGGGCGAGCGACCGAATTCCCCAGTCCAGACGACGAGCGTTTCATCCAGCAGCCCGCGTGCTTTGAGGTCTTTCAGCAGGGCCGCAATCGGCTGATCGACGGCCTGCATGCGGGCTTTGTGAGAACGTTCCAGAAAGTCATGCGAATCCCAGCCGGCGGCGTAGATCTGCACGAAACGCACTCCCGATTCGACGAGTTTCCGCGCCAGCAGGCAGCGGCGACCGAAGCTGTCGGTCTCTTTCTGTCCCAGACCGTACATGTCCTGAGTCTGCTGGGTTTCTGATTCGAGGTTGATGATATCCGGAACCTGGGTCTGCATCCGGAATGCAAGTTCGTATGATTCCATGCGGGCTGCGAGAACCTCTTCGTGCGGATGCCGCTGCTGATCCTGCTGATTTAATTTCGCCAGCAGATCAAGATTTTTTCGCTGAGTCGCGCGGGTAACATTCGGGGGCGGATTCAGGTCGAGAATTGGTGAGCCCGTTGAACGGAGTGCGGTTCCCTGGAAGTAAGCGGGCAGAAACCCGTTGGACCAGTTAGCAGCGCCTCCCTGCGGGTAGGCCACTTCGGGGAGGACGATGAACGCGGGCAGGTTTTGATTTTCGGTGCCCAGACCATAGGTCATCCAGGAGCCGATCGCGGGATCACCGCCGAATCGGTTGCCGGTATTCATGTGGTAGCAGGCGGTCGGGTGGTTGATCGATTCGGCCTGAAGACCGTGATAGACGCAGAGGTCATCGGCAACTTCCGAGAGGTGCGAGAAATGCTCGCTGAGTGAAATGCCCGATTCGCCTGCCTGGTGATGCTGAAACGGACTTTTAATATAGTAACGTTTGCCACTGGCCATCGCGGAGACCTGTTTGTCTTCGCGAACGAATTCTTTGAGGTGCAGCTTTTCCAGGGCCGGCTTGGGATCGAAGGTGTCGATGTGGCTGGGACCACCTTCCATAAACAGAAAGATACAGGCTTTGGCTCGCGGTTTCAGATGCGGATCGCGGGGGGCGAGCGGCGGTCCGTCGATCAGGTTCTGCTGCTTCGGCTCTGTTTTCTGTTCGGCCTGCAGCAGCGCATTGAAAGCGACGGTGCCCAGACTGGCGCTCATGCCATAGAGAAAATCGCGTCGTTGTAATCGGTGCATATTTGTGTTACCGCAGATAAATGAATTCGTTGGAGTTCATCAGGACCAGGCAGAGTTCGGCCAGCGCCCGGGTTTCGGCGTCGACATCCCAGGGTTTGAGATCCTGAATATAGTTTTCAGTCAGATCCAGCTTTTCGGTCCAGGTAAAAGACTCACCTGTCAATTCTTCGATCATCGACCGCTTGACTTCCCGCGGAAGCGGAATTGGTTTCGTGGGACGGGCGGTGTGGTAGTCCTGCATTTCTTTGACATGCGTCAACGCCAGTTGCAGTTCCTCTGGAGTAGGCGCACGGAGCGTCACCTGCTGGAAGGCCTGCGAAACGGCCTCAGGCAGTGCCAGGTTTTTCTCACTGATTTCATGAGCCAGAGCGATGGCACGATCATGGGTGAACTGCCCATTAAACAGAGCAAAGACCTGGGGAGTGACAGTGGTTTCGTCACGACGTTCGCAGGAAATTTCACTTCCGGGGCGATTGAAAACGTCGAGCATCGGATCGGACAGCGTTCGGTAGCGGAAGGCGTATAGAGTCCGGCGATTGCGCTGTTTCGGTTCAGGCATGGGCTGATACGCGGGAGCGACCGAACCCATGATGTGCCGAGGCTGGAGCGCGACTTCCCAGTTGATTTCCGGGAAGACACCGGGACCGCCCATTTCCGGATTCAGTTCACCCGTGATTGTCAGCAACGAGTCGCGAATCTGTTCGGCAGTCAGGCGACGTGTCGGAAAGTGGGAGAGCCATTGGTTGCTGGAATCAAGGCTCGAGACCAGCTCCGCATCGATAGGTCGACTGCTCTGCTGATAAGTGTTGGAAGTCATGATCAGGTGATGCAGCTGTTTGATTGACCAGCCGTGATCCATGAACCAGGTCGCCAGCCAGTCCAGCAGTTCGGGATGAGAGGGCTTAGCGCCCTTTTGGCCGAAGTTGTTGGGGGTGGCGACCAGACCGGTGCCGAAATGCATCTGCCAGATGCGGTTGACGATGACACGGGCGGTGAGTGTGTTGTTCGAACTGGCAATCCAGCGGGCCAGTGCGAGTCGTCGTCCATCGGCTGTATTGGGAATGGTATTCCAGGCGTTGGGGCTCTGACGGTCATTGGAACCCGCCATAGCGCTGAGTACGCCGGGAGTGACTTTATCCGTAGGAGCGGTGATGGCACCACCGGCGAGAATGAAAATCTCTTCGACATTACCTTTACGTTGTTTGGGGCCGGGGATCAGGTTAACCGCTTTGGTGGAGCGGAAGTTATTCGACGGACCGTTATAGACGCTGAAGCAGTACGGTTCGTAGCGTTTGAGTTCCCGCTCGAAGTAGTCAATGCGTTTGTTGTTGATTTTGAACAGACTCTTTTCGAGCTCGGTTAAGCCAAACCAGCGAAGGGGTGGCCGTTTGTCGGCGGCAACCTGCTTCAGGTTTTTGTAGCCGTTCTCTTTCAGCCAGGCTGCGATTGCAGCGTCGGTCTTCTGCTTGAACTGTTCCTGCTGTGCTTTGGTCTCGGCAAGCAGTTTTTCCGTGCGAACCTTCATATGGTCGAAGCCGGAGATGTTTTCAAATGGCTGGTAGGCGACTTTACGGTCGGCGAACTGCACGGGGGCAAAGACGGCCTGAATGCGATAGTAGTCGCGGGTGGGGACGGGGTCGAATTTGTGGTCATGGCATTTGGCACAGCGAAAACTGTGTGCCAGGAAACTGACGCCAACACTTTGTGTAATGTCATCCAGAAACAGCTGGCGGGTCACCGCGGCGACGCTCATGCCGGTATGTTCCCAGGGGCCGCTCCGCAGGAAGCCGGTGGCGATCAGCATTTCAGGATCGGTGGGATCGAGTTCATCACCGGCGAGCTGTTCAATGATAAAACGATTATAAGGCTTGTCAGCATTGAAACTGCGTACCAGGTAATCGCGATAACGCCAGGCATTGGGACGTTCGTAGTCGTTGGCAAAACCGCTGGTGTCGGCGTAGCGGACGATGTCGATCCACATCTGGGTCATCTGTTCGCCGTAGTGTGGGCTGTCCAGCAGACGTTGAATGGTCTGCGACCAGGCTTCGGAGGATTTCTGATTCGTGAAGGAATCGATTTTGTCACGTGAAGGAGGAAGTCCGGTCAGATCATAACTGGCCCGTCGGAGTAGCGTTTTGCGGTCAGCGGGGGGAGAGGAAGTTAACTTCTTTTCCTGGAGCTTACGCTGAATAAAGGCGTCGATTGGATGCCGTTGGGAAGCAGGCGTTTTCGTCAGGGCCTGCCAGGGGACGTCCGGTCGTTGGATTGGTTGATAGGCCCATACCTCTTCCGGTTCGTAAGTCCGATTCGTCCAGGTGGGAGACTGACCGCCGGAAGTAGACATGACGATTTCCCGGGTAGAACTGGCGTCACTCGAACTTGGGGCAGGCAGGCTCTTGTCAGTCCAGACGGCACCGTCTGTGATCCATTGTTTGATAACATCGATTTCCGTATCACTCAGGCGGTTTCGTTCCTGTGGCGGCATCTGGATGCTGTCATCTTTCCAGGTGACGGCGTTCCAGAAGGGACTTTCTTCCGGTTTGCCGATGATCACCGCGGGTTCATCCGATTCGCCCCCTTTGATCAGTGCCGCGCGGGTAAGCATGTTATATTCCCCCTTGATGTCGTCGGGGGTAGCACCATGACAGCCCAGACATTTTAGTTCGAGCAGGGGGCGGACTTTGCGGAGGAAGAATGTTTCCTGCGGCGTGAGCTTTGTTTCTTCTGCGTCCGTTGATTCCGGCGACAGGAAGCTGCAGAGCAGACCAGACCCCAGAAGGAACAAAAGCCTCAAGGTATCATGAAGTGTGAGCGCACGCATGAATCAGTCTCTTTCAGGTTCGGGTGATTTCCAGAGAACAGAAAGCACAGACATTGATGTCTACAGATTACTTGCTCAGCAGAGAGAAATCAATTTCTGTTGATCTATGACTTTGTCTGGCGCCGACAAAGTTACACTGTCTTTCTCTAAACAAAGTTACGAATTTGGGTGGGAAGGCGCACAGGCATGCGATAGGATAGCAGGAGAGAATCATCCCGGCAGTGCGTGAAGCCTGCTGTGTCCCGCCCAACAACAGGAAAAGGAAAAACATGAATATCCGGCTCAATAAGTCGTTAATAATTCTGAGTGCATGCACTGCTTTGAGTCTGTTCTCTCAGGGAAGTCTCCCCGCACAGAACAAAGTCAAGAAGCAGGTGAAAGAACAGTTGGAAGTAAAGCCTGGTTCGGTTACAGATGGTGCCATTGTCGAGATTCCACCCGAAGACAAACTGCATCCGGGGTACACTTCTCTGTTCAATGGAAAAGATCTGAGCGGCTGGAAAGTGCCGGAAGGGGATAACGGGCACTGGAAAGTTGAAGATGGTGTCATCGACTATGACGCTCAGAGTGAATCCAAGGGAGATAAAAATCTCTGGACCGAGAAAGAATACGGCGATTTCATTTTAAGTATGGAATGGCGGATCAAAGAGACGACCGGTCTGTATAAGGTTCCGATCGTGCTGTCAGATGGATCGGAACTGAAAGACGCGGACGGCAAAGTCATCACCGTTGAACTGCCAAATGCTGATTCAGGTATTTACCTGCGAGGAACTCCCAAAGCCCAGGTCAATATCTGGTGCTGGCCGATCGGATCTGGAGAAGTTTACTCGTACCGCCGCAATCAGTCGGTTGCTCCGGAAGTCCGGGCCGGTGTGACTCCCAAAGTGAACGCCGATAATCCTGTAGGAGAATGGAACAAGTTCATCATCATCATGGTCAAGGATCGTCTGACCGTGATTCTGAATAACAAGATGGTCCTCGAGAATGCCCAACTGCCCGACGTGCCCGAGAAAGGTCCGATTGCGCTGCAGCATCATGGAGGAAAACTGAAAGATGGTACTTTCAGCCCGGCCAGCAGTCTGATGCAGTTCCGTAATATTTACATCAAGGAACTTGATTAGCTACAGATTGATTCTGCTTTATGTATCATTTAGGATTGAACCCGTCGGCTGTCTCGTTAAATGAGATGGCAGGCGGGTATTTTCATTGATCCAGCGCAGGTGATACAACAATGATGCAGACGCTCCGCACTTCCTGGCTGTGCCTGTTTGGGGCTTTCAGTCTCTGGCTGCCTTGTAACCTTATGGCCCAGGAACATAAAGATCCCTTTCGAGAATTCATTCGCCCCACCGACCCTTTGACGCCTCAGGCAGAGTTGAAGAGTTTCACCGTTCCACCCGGGTTCGAAGTGCAACTGGTCGCCTCGGAACCGGAGATACAGAAACCGCTGAATATGGCGTTTGATATTCGCGGCCGATTGTGGGTCACCGATTCTTCGGAGTATCCGTATCCGGTTAAGGATGGGAAACCGGGTAAGGATACGATCAAAGTTCTGGAAGACACGAATGGTGACGGCCGCTACGACAAGGTGACCACGTTCGCGGAAGGGCTGAATATTCCCATCGGTCTGTATCCCTGCAAGAATGGCGTGATTGCATTCAGCATTCCGGATATATCGTATTATGAAGACACCGATGGCGACGACAAAGCAGATCGGGTGACAAAGCTGTTCGGGCCGATGGGTTTCGAACGGGATACGCACGGCATGAACAATTCCTTTCGACGGGGTTTTGACGGCTGGCTGTATGCGAATCACGGGTTTAACAATCAAACCCGTGTCAGTGGTAGCGATGGACACACGATTGAAATGCAGTCCGGGAATACCTATCGGATGCGGCTGGACGGTTCCCGCATTGAGCATTTCACGCACGGGCAGGTGAACCCCTTTGGCTCCACATTTGATGAGATGGGGAACCTGTTTACAGCGGACTGTCACTCCAAACCCATCTATCAGATTCTGCGGGGCGGTTACTATCCGAGCTTCGGGAAGCCGCACGACGGACTTGGTTTTGTCAAACCGATGATGGAACACCTGCATGGTTCCACTGCAATTGCGGGGCTGGCTGTTGTTTCTGGAGATCAGTTTCCTGCGGAATATCAGGGTAACTTTCTGAGCGGTAATGTGATGACGAGCCGATTGAATCGAAATACTCCCGTCTACCACGGATCGACCATTATTGCGCAGGAAGAACCCGATTTTCTGTCGACCACCGACCCCTGGTTTCGACCAGTGGACGTTCAACTTGGTCCGGACGGCGCTATTTATGTCGCTGATTTTTATAACAAGATCATCGGTCATTACGAAGTCCCTCTGGATCATCCGGGACGCGATCGTCATCGAGGACGGATCTGGCGGATCGTCGCCACCGGCAAGGAGCACCTGCTCGAAGATTATACGAAGTTGAGTATTCCCGATCTGATCGCAGAGTTGGGATCAACCAACCTTACGACACGGATGCTGATTACCGATTATCTGACCGATCAGTTCGGCGTCGAAGTGATCGCGCCGCTGCAGCAGGCTGTCGTGGATGCCAGACGACCGACGATTGTCGTGCATGCGATGTGGATTCTGTTCCGCCGCGATGCTTTGATTGATGAACTGCTGCAACTGGGACTACAGAGCAAGGACGACCTGGTTCGCATTCATGCAGCCAGGATGCTGGCCGAGAAACAGTCGTGGCAAGAACAGCAGCGCCTGCTGGCGGTGCACGCCTTGCAGGATGAGAATGCCTTCGTCCAGCGTGCGACTGCGGAGGGGCTGGGTTTGCATCCGAATCTGAATAACCTGTCGCCATTGTTTGCACTCAAAGCCCGGGTACCGGCGGAAGACAATCATCTGGACTATGTTGTGCGCCGCGCGCTGATGTTGCAGATCCGCGAACCGGCCCTGCTGGAGAAGCTGGACTGGGATGCGCTGAGTCCGTCGCAGAGGGAAACACTGGCCGAACTCTCGCTGGCGGTTCCGACCGAACAGGCGGCCTTGTATCTGGTCCGTTTTCTGCAGGATGAACCGGTGGCATCCGGCGATCTGCCGGCTTATTTTCGTCACATTGTCCGTTATCTACCAGCCGAGAAACTGTCGGCACTGATTCAACTGGCACGGACAAAACTGGCTGGTCAGCCCGATCTGCAGGTGGAAATTATCAAAGCAGTGCTGCAGGGATATCAGCAGAAAGGGCTGGCGTTTGATCAGTCACTCCAGGAATGGGGAGCGGTGCTGGCAGCCCAACTGCTGGACTCTGTCAAAGACCAGCCACTGCAATGGGTGAATGTGCCTGTGTCAGAGAAATACTCCGAAACTCCCTGGGTGACACAACAGCGTGATTCTGCTGATGGTGTCAAAGCAGCTTCTTTTTTCAGTAGTCTGCCCACAGGAGAACGTACTACCGGCCGACTGGTTTCTACGGACTTCAATATTCCTGACCAACTCGAGTTTTATATTGCCGGGCATTCCGGTTTCCCGAAGCAACCCCATAACGGTTTGAATCACGTGCAACTCCGTCGATTAACTGATGGGAGTGTGCTCAGGAAGGCCTTGGCACCGCGCAATGACATGGCACAAAAAGTGAACTGGGATTTGAAAGATGTGTCGGGAGAGCAGGGTTTTCTGGAAATCGTCGATGGGGACACAGGGAGAGCATATGCCTGGCTGGCGGTGGGACGATTTGAGCCTGCTGTGGTCTCCGTACCTCACGAAGGTCTGCAACAGCAGATTAAACGGATGTCGGCAGCCGCTTTGCTGGTCAAGACGTTTCAATTGCACGACGAGCGTGAGAATCTGGCGGCCTGGCTCTCACGTGAGCGTCTGGATCCCCAACTGAAGGATGAACTGGCTCAGGCCCTGATCAAACTGGATGGGACAGAAGCGTTTCAGCCCCTGTTCCCACTCCCGGTCGAATCGGTTCCGTCAACGGATTCGTTTCAGAACAGCGTGATTCGAGCCGTGATTCAAAAAAATGAAACGCAACTGGAACCTCTGTTACAGCAGGCTTTCAAGACTTATCCAGGTCGACTACAAACCCGACTGGCCGAAGCACTCTGTCAACGGGCCGGGGGGAGTGAGCTGTTACTCACCCTCGCGGAAAAAGGGATCGCTGCGCCGCGACTGTTGAGCAGCCCCACTATCAGGAATCAGATCGAACAGTCGCACAGTACTGAGCTCAAACAGCGGTTAGAGAAGCTGATCAACGGATTGCCTCCCCGAGGCAAAGAGACGCAGCAGCAGATCGCTAAACATTTTCAATCGCACGGCAGTTTTAAACTGTCGCTGGAAAACGGGAAGGCGGTTTTTGAGAAGAACTGTGCGGTCTGTCATCAACTGAACGGTAAAGGAGCTCTGGTCGGGCCGCAACTGGATGGGATCGGCAACCGGGGGCTGGAACGGCTGCTGGAAGACGTGCTCGATCCGAATCGAGCGGTCGATCTTAATTTCCGCACGAGCACCGTGATCACGGATGCGGGGCGTGTCTTTACAGGCCTCAAGCGACGGGAAGAGGGAGCGGTGATCGTATTTGTCGATAACCAGGGAAAAGAATTTCAGATCGCGAAGGATGAGATCGAGGAACAGAAACAGTCGCCCCTGTCGCTGATGCCGGCCAACCTGTTGGAGATCCTCACCCCACAGCAACTGCATGACCTGCTGGCCTACCTGCTGCAGAGTACAAAGAAAGCAACCGCCCATCGCTGATGTTCTTCCGGTTGCTCCACATACAACTTCATTCTCTTTTTCGAAGCGTTTTCAACGATGAAATGGAAAATCCTGACTCTGTGCTGCTGGCTGGCGGGCACCGGCCTGGTCTCGGCCAATGATGCGATAGTGATTTCTTCGAAGCTGGTGCATCTGCGGCACTCAGGCGAACGGGAATGGACGACCTTCCCGGAAGGGACACCCAAGACGGAACTGTCGGTCCCATTCAAGGCGGAAGCAGTTCAGGGGAAATCCACTCTGCAGTTGCGACAGCAGGATGTAAAGCAGGGCTGGAATGTCGAATTGAACGGCGTCGTGCTGGGCAAGCTGACGCGGGATGAGAACGATCAACAGCTCCTGCTGCCGGTACCTGAGGGACTGGTAAAAGCGGGAGAAAACCGGTTGCGGATATTTCAGGCGGGGAAACTGACTCCGGATGATATTCGCGTGGGCGAGATTGTGCTGTTTCCTGAAGACCGATCCAGGGTGCTGGCAGGGGCGACAGTCTCTGTGAGTGTCGTTGAGGGGGACAGTAAAAAACCGGTGCCCTGTCGGCTGACGATTGTTGACCCAGCAGGAACGCTGGTGGCGACGTCGGCAGAGTCGAATGCGGAACACGCGGTGCGGACCGGCGTGATTTATACCAGTACGGGGAAGGCACAGTTCCAGCTGCCGGCGGGCACCTATACGATTTATGCCGGCCGCGGATTTGAATATGGTGTGGCGGAGCAGCAAATCAGACTCAAGGCGGGGGAGACAAAACAGGTTCAGCTCAAGATCGATCGCGAAGTCGATACGAGCGGCTATGTCAGCTGTGATACGCACATCCATACGTTTACCCATTCCGGGCATGGCGACTGTTCGATGGAAGAGCGAATGATCACGCTGGCGGGAGAGCAGATTGAGTTTCCCATCGCCACCGATCATAACAAGCAGATCAACTACGATCCGCTGGCCCGCAAGCTGCACGTCCGGAAATATTTTACGCCAGTCATCGGCAATGAGGTGACGACCAAGCTGGGGCACTTCAATGTCTTTTCCGTGCAGGAGGGGGGACCAATCCCTGATTATAAGCTGATGAGCTGGGAGGCGATTTTCAAGAGCATCTATGGTACGCCGAACGTGAAGGCGGTAATTCTGAATCATGCTCGTGACATTCATTCGAATTACCGACCTTTCGGACCGCAGAACCATATTGGTCTGACGGGGGAAAGTCTGAAGAACTGGCAACTCCGGGCGAATGCGATGGAGATCATCAACTCGGGAGCAACTCAGACCGATGTGCTGCAGCTGTATCGCGACTGGTTCGGCGAACTGAACCGGGGTGTGATGTTGACGCCCGTGGGGTGCAGCGATTCGCACGATGTGAGCCGATATATTGTGGGGCAGTCGCGGACTTACATTCAAGCGGACGATCAGGATCCGGGGAAAATTGATGCCGCCCGGACGATTCAGAATTTCGTGGATGGTAAGGTACTGTTGTCCTATGGGCTGTTCACGCGGATCAAGGTCAATGGCCACTATGGCCCCGGGGAACTGGTGCCTGCGTTGAATGATCTGGAAGTCTCGCTGACAGTCTCCGGTCCGGCGTGGGTGAGTGCGGAGCGAATCGACCTGTATGCGAACGGAGAGCTCATCCGCAGCGAAGAGATTAAATCAAAGCCAGGGGGAGGCGTGAAGTGGCAGGGGACCTGGAAGCTGGAACCGCGTTCCGAGGACTGTCACCTGGTGGCGATAGCGACGGGGCCGGGTGTGTCTGCCCCTTTCTGGCCGATGGCGCAGCCTTATCAGCCGGAATCTCCGGAGTTTAAGTCACAGGTTGTGGGTTCGACCGGGGCGGTCTGGATTGACGCGGACGGTGACGGTCAGCGTACGCCGGCAGTCGTGTCTGCCGAACGACTGGTGAAACAGCAGGGAGAGAATTTGCCCGAGTTACTTAAGGGCCTGGCAAAATACGATTGGGCGGTGATTCTGCAGGCCGCGAGTTTGTTGCGGCAGCGTGGTGTTTCTCCCTTTGATCCAGAGTTGACTGCGGCACTTAGACAGGCGGCGGAACCGGTGCAGCTGGGCTTTGCCCTGTATGGTGCTGCCTGGCGGAAGAGTCAGATCGCGCTTCAAAGCAACTAGTGTTTGTCTGACTTTAGAGCCGACAGGGGCGTGCGCATGAAGAAGACGCCGGGACCATCCGGTTGCCTGGGATCGAGGTCATAAAACAGCGTACCCAGCGTCTGGTCGTCGATCTGCACGGTACGAGGCCAGCCGCGACCTTTGATGGGGCGTCCCGGGTTATAAATGATGACGGAGTTCACGGTGTCCCAGGATTTTCCCTCATCGTGAGAGAGCGTCAGTTCGTAGGCCCATTCGTCATCGCGGCCAACGCCGTACAGAATGGAAGTGAGTACGACGTCACCCGATTTCAGAACATTCAGGTCGTAGCCGGCGACACCGAAATAGGGGAGGTTATGCATTGCCTGCCAGCTTTGTCCCTGATCGGTCGAGCGGAGGCCGTAAACCATCTGGCCCGGCTTGCCCACCGGTACGGGGGCTTCGCTTTGTGGAGCACCACTGATGAGGGTACCTGTCGCGGTTCTTACCAGGGGGACCATGCCATGGTTTCGTCCATCGCCGAAGGGAGTGACGGAATTGGAGGTCCGGTTGTAGATCACGGTTCGATCATAGAAGGGGCAGACCCAGTGGTTGCTGTCGAGTTCGAGGATCGGATGCCGCAGGCAGGTATAGTTGGTATGGTCGTTCAGAGGAATTTCGGTGACGGGGGACCAGGTGACGCCATG
The DNA here is from genome assembly GCF_040219335.1 of Gimesia sp. Lineage (NCBI taxonomy): Bacteria > Pseudomonadati > Planctomycetota > Planctomycetia > Planctomycetales > Planctomycetaceae > Gimesia > Gimesia sp. Next base: position 715,343 of record NZ_JAVJSQ010000029.1, read on the forward strand.
ATCGCGTGAGGTGCAGAATTGAGGCACCCGCCAGCGGCGTTTCCCATCGATGCGATAGCAGGACCAGTGCAGAACGATTTCGCCACTGCGGAGAGTGGTCAGAGAGCCGGGATAGATGGAGCAGTCTTTAATGAAAGGGATCGGTCGACTCGTAGACCAGGTCACCCCTCCATCGGTCGAGCGGGAGAGGAGTAGTTCTTTTCCCCCGCCGCCATCTTCGTTATAGACGGCGAGCAGATCCCCGTTCGCAGCCCGGCAGAGGGCAGGGTGGACGTGTCCTCCTTTGACCGTACCGACGCGGGTGGGAGCAGACGGAGTCGCTTTTTCCGCCCGGGTGGTCGTGAGACCGAGGGACAGCAGAAGCAGGCCAGGCAGCAGGTAGAGACTCAAAACAGGGATCAAAGAGCGTTGAACCATTCGAATCGTGCCTCCCGGAAGTGGCTGAGGAAATCTCAAAAAAGTCGATTGTGCTACGATCCTGTTTACCCGCTCTGGTGTCAGAGATCAACAGAGAGGCTCATTTGACCGAAAGTGAGACAGGATCGTGTGTTTCGCAGCCTGTTGCTTTGACACTCATTGGAGTCTCCAGTAAGCTATCAGCCACCCGGTTCACAGATATGCATCGGCCGATTTCAGGTTTGATGTCCCTACTGAACTGCACGATCCAATCTAAGTCAGAAACCAAATTCGGGGCCGTAGCTCAATCGGTTAGAGCAGCAAACTCATAATTTGTTGGTTACAGGTTCGAGTCCTGTCGGCCCTATTTTTCTCGCTTTCTGGTGAGAAGGTTGTGTCTCTAAAATTTCGTGAATCAGGAGTCTGTCCATCGGGCACTCGTGAGACTGGAGAGTGAGATGTATTTTCTGGCAGTTGTGATTCCACCCCTCGCCGTCCTGCTGGCGGGGAAGCCTTTCCAGTTTATCTTGAACGTCATTCTGACCCTGCTGTTCTGGCTGCCGGGAATGATTCATGCCATCATGGTGGTCAATGAATATAAAGCAGACCAGCGAAATCGACTGCTGGTCGAAGCGATGTCGGCAGACAAGAAGAAGGAGTAAGGCTGGTAACGACTCGCCTTCATTTCTTGAACTGCGCACCAATGTTGACGATCTGGGGTGAGTCGACTGTGTTCTAACAGGCTTGCTTTCCTGAATCAGCAGCTGAATCCCTCTTGATCAATGATGTGTGTCAATCTCTCTGCAGTGTTTTCCCGCACATTTCATGCACGTCAGGAAGCGTACATTCCATCTGTGCTAACTTGATCAGAATGTCTTTAAAGTGTCGCATGACCTGTTCATTCACAAAACTGTTATAACCCGACTCCCTCTTTCGACACCTCTTTGGTTTCTGGTTGATTGAGCTTATTTTCTTTTCGTCGGACACTGTACGTGGGCTAAGTTCATAGCGTGTGTGGAGACTGTTTGCTGCTCGGAATGGTGGACGGTTTCTGCAGATTAAACTGAGGTATTTACCGCACTTAACTGCGATCAGGGAAGTGGGCTGAATTGCCTGTGCAGAGAAAAAGCGGAGAGCAGATACAAGGGCCGAAAATTAATGTCGGATGTGATCGAACTGAATGAGGTAGATGCGTTACTGGACTATCATCAGGACTGGACTCGATTATTGGCGATGACGCCGGGCGGTTCCTTTTATCGTTCGCTGGAATGGCTGCGGGACTACTGGACCCACTTTGCCGAAGATCAGAAATTACGCGTGCTCGTGATTCGGGACGACGGAGAAGTAACAGGCATTGTGCCGTTGTGTATCCGCCGGATCAAATCCAAATTCGGAACCTGTCGCATCGTGACATATCCTTTTGATGACTGGGGTAGCATTTACGGTCCTTCTACCGCCTGTCCTGAGCAGACAATGACCACAGCTTTACAATACCTGCTCGAGTCGCGGCGTGACTGGGACATGATTGATCTGCGTTGTGTGGATAGTGACAGTTTCGATCGGGGAGCGACGGAACGGGCACTGGCAACCAATGGTCTGGTATTTGAAAAGTTCCTCTGGAACCAGACGATGTTCATCGATCTGAATCAGAGCTGGGATGACTACCTCAAGTCACGTCCCAAGAAGGCGCGACAGACCTATCTGCGTGCTGAGCGTAAGGTGCCCGAGGATGGAGATATCGAATTTTTTCGTTACCGTCCGGGGGGAGAAGCCCGGGGGGAGGCTGATCCGCGCTGGGACTTGTACGAGCAGTGCGAACAGATCGCGCTTAAGAGCTGGCAGGGTTCCTCTACCAGCGGAACGACGATCACCCATGAAAAGGTGTCGCAGTTCTTTCGCGATTCGTATGCGAGTGCGATCCGGGCGGGAGCAGTCGATTTGAATCTGATTTACCTCTCAGGTAAACCTGCTGCGTTCTGTTATAATTATCATCTCAACGGGTATCTTGATGGAATTCGGATGGGTTACGATTCCGAACTTTCCAGCAACGGCCTGGGGCGTCTGCTGATCGGGCGCCTGTTGCACGACAGCATGGACCGCGGCGACCAGGTGATGGATATGGGTTACGGGGCAGTCGGTGCCAAGAAGTACTGGTACACCTCGATGGACAATGTCTATCGCTACGTGTACTACTCGCCCACTTCGCCGATTGCGAATGTTCTCAAACTGAGCCATCAGGTGGCCGGCTGGTTTCGTGACCGGTTCTCCAGTGGAGAAGCTCCGGATCCCGAATTCCAGGACAATCCGTCCCTGCCCACTCCGGGCAAGCGGGAAGCGCTGGCAGGAACCACCTCTGATCGTGTGAAGAGTGGATTAAAGGGTTGAGACGTCAAGTTGTCTCATTATCAGAGTAGATTATTCTGACTTCTCTTTGGTGTTCTCTTCGGACTTCAGCTTTTCGCTGAACTTGCTGCGGAACTTTTCCAGTTTGGGGCGGATCACGAACTGGCAGTACTGCTGGTTCGGATTCAGTTTGAAATAGTCCTGATGATAGTCTTCGGCGGGATAGAATTTCTGGAACTCGGTGATTTCAGTGACGATGGGACTTTTGAATTGTCCTGATTCATCGAGTTGTTTCTTGTAAGCGGTCGCTTCTTCTCTCTGCTTCTCATTGTGATAGAAGACAGCGGAGCGATACTGTGTTCCCACGTCTGCTCCCTGGCGGTTAAGCGTGGTCGGGTCGTGTGTTTCCCAGAAGACTTTGAGGATATCAGTGAAGGGGATCACTTTAGGATCAAAGGTGACCTGAATCACCTCTGCGTGACCGGTGGTGCCGGTACAGACGGCTTTGTAGGTCGGGTTGGGGACTGCGCCTCCCGAATAGCCGGAGACAGCAGACTTGACCCCTTTGAGTTCACGGAAAACCGCTTCCGTACACCAGAAGCAGCCTGAGCCGAGGGTAACGACTTCCAGACCGTCATCTGCTTCGTGGGCAACCATTTTCACTTCCGATTGGGGCTGTTCTTCGGCGATCGCGACAGGGCGATCTTCCCTGGAGATGGAATTTTCACAAGCCGTGAGCAGTGTGAAGAGGGTAGCGATCGATAAGACAACGAGAGCCAGTTGAGGCAGTTGTGAAAACGTCATTGGAGTAAAATCCCTTTACGAAAGTGCCTGAATGTAAGCAGTCTGTCATATTCTAAGCGACTGATTTCATTTTAGGCAATCCGACCGGACAGGGACAGGGTGAAACCTGTTTCAGCAGCGAACAGTCCTTTTTCCGTTAAACAGGAACCGCAGAAGCGGGACCTTTAAAATCAGAAAATGGTGCAGAGAGAGCGTGACCGCGAACGTGGCGATCTCGACTGCCAGAAATTTATAACCGATGGCGATTGTGGAACTGAGCAGCAGATAGCCAAAGATCACCACACAGATATGGTGGAGCAGGTAAATCGAATAGGAAGCATCTGAGAGATAGCGGAAAACACGCGAGTCCCGGTTCATGAACCGATAAAACAGAACGTAGCAGATATGACTGGCGAGGGCACAAATGACGCCGAAGGAATAGATGCGGAGCAGACTTTCTGTATTAAAACCATGGGCATTCTCTTCCAGGTAATACACGAGGACCGCCAGAGGCAGCATGCCCCACTCCCAGCGGGCGATGCGATGGAACTCGTCCTGGAGTGTCTTGTCCTTGAATAACCAGAGTCCCAGCAGAAAGTAGGGGAGGAAGGTGATGAAATCTTCCAGATTCAACAGCCCACAGCAGAGGGAGCCGTGAAAGAGATTCGGAGCGATTTTGGCAGCGACGTTCCACAGGAGATCGGCACAGGGGATCAGCAGCAGGAAATAACAGTTTTTACGAATACCTGCGACCAGAGGACGCATCTGCGTCCATTTCGGCAGATAGCTGGCGAGCAGAAACAAGCTGATCCCAACGGCGAAGAACTGGAGGAGCGTCAGCAGGAACCAGAGGTGTGAGACCCACTGCCCACTCAACCAGAGTTGGGGCAGGACCCGGGTCAGGAAGTGCCCCAACGACATCGGCTCGTGGTGCAGTACGGTCGTGCGGAAATAAAGCTCCAGCGTGTTAACGAACAGTGCTGTGCTCAACAGCGGGACGACAATGCGAACAAGCCGGACCTGGGTAAAGACTTTAATGCCGTATTTCTGCAGGCTCATCATCGAGAACAAGCCGGCAATAATGAAGAACGTCGGCATCCGGAATACGTGTATGACTGAATCGAGCAGCGAAAAGAAGATCGAGTTATGGGAATCGGAGACGATCCAGTGATCTGTGGCAGAGTAAATCAATGCCCCATGCAGGACGACTCCCAGCAGCATCAGGATGGATCGCATGGAGTCCATGTAGTAAAAACGGGGGGCTGAGGACCGCGACGAATCAGATGCCGTGCATACTTCGACCGGTTCCACCGCGCTGAGAACGGAGGGTGAGTTCATCCAGGAGTGCCTGTAATGGTTGTGGACAGTTTGTGAAACGCGGCGGGTATGCTTATATATATCCATCGAAGTTGATTTAGAGCGGGTAATTTTCAGTGGCAGCAGGTAAATACTCAGGCTGCTACCCACAGTTGATCAACTATCCGGCAGAATCAAAACAATGGGCAGACCGCTCCTGAGTAATGCGCAATTTTGTTGCCAAAAAACAACAGGGAATTCAGCAGGATAAAAATCGGGAAGAGGTATGCTGGGGACAGCGGAATGGACTGGAAAACGGGCGAAAGCATGGAGCAGCGAGACAATTCTGGTGGGAACGGGAGTAGTCATCTGATGCAGGCTGACTACAACTAAGAGAAGTTGCTATGATGAGATTGATAGCAGGAAAGACAGGCCATTGGTTCAGCAGCAACCGATGAGTGATTTGCCAACCAGACCAGTAGAGACATCCTGAATGAATAATGAATATGACGCGATTCTGGTAGTTTCCTTCGGAGGGCCTGAAGGGCCTGACGATGTGATTCCCTTTCTGGAAAATGTGCTCAGGGGCAAGAATGTCCCCCGGGAGCGGATGCTGGAGGTCGCGGAGCATTACCAGCAGTTCGGTGGAGTGAGTCCGATCAACGGGCAGAATCGGGCCCTGATCGCGGCACTTGAACAGGAACTGGCTGCTAACGGGCCGCAACTCCCCATCTACTGGGGAAACCGGAACTGGGATCCCCTGCTGACGGATACGCTGGAACAGATGAAACAGGATGGCATTCAGCGGGCACTGGGCTTCTTTACATCGGCATTCAGCTCGTATTCGGGTTGTCGCCAGTACCGGGAAGACATTCAGCGGGCTCAGGAAGCGGTTGGAGCAGGGGCGCCCGAAGTCGATAAGCTGCGGATGTTCTTTAATCATCCCGGATTTATTGAGGCCACCGTTGATCGTGCCCGAGAGGCTCTGGTCGAGATTCCCGAGGAACGCCGGGAACAGGCGACAATTCTCTTTTCCGCTCACAGTATCCCTCTGGCGATGGCCGCGGGTTGTCGCTACGAAACCCAGCTGAACGACGCTGCTCAGCTGGTGAGTGAACGATTGGGAACGCACCCCTGGCATCTGGTATACCAGAGCCGCAGTGGTCCGCCTCATCAACCCTGGCTGGAACCCGATATCTGTGATTTTATCACCGAACTGGGGCAGCAGGGAGAGGTTCAGGATGTCGTCATTATTCCGATCGGCTTCGTTTCCGACCACATGGAAGTGCTGTTCGATCTGGACACAGAGGCGAAACAGGTCGGCAGTGAAGTCGGCATCCATGTCGCCCGGGCTAAAACAGTGGGAGTCCATCCCCGCTTTATCACCATGATTCGGGAATTGATCGAGGAACGCATCAGCGGTACTGATGAGCGACCCGCTTTGGGACCATTGGGGCCGAACCATGATGTCTGTCCGGTGGACTGTTGTCTCAGGGTTACCGAAATCAAACGGTGATCTCAGACAAGAAGTGATGTAGAGTCACCATTCTCTAGAGATGTGTACAGAAGATTTTTGAATTCCGGCAGCATCCATGCCGGACTAAGCTTGTCAAAGCTTCATTAGTGAGAAATACTTAACAAATGTAAGTTTTGAGTAAGAGCGCCCACCCTGCCCAGGTCTATTCCAGACATCCTGCCAGGCAGACTCACTTACCGATTTATCAATCCAGTAGTTATTGAACTGTCTTGTCCTACCGAGTTACAGGAGTTGGAATGTCTGCGTCTACCAAGCGAGGATTTACCCTCATTGAGTTGTTGGTTGTGATTGCTATTATTGCGATCCTTATCGCACTGCTGTTGCCTGCTGTGCAACAGGCACGTGAAGCGGCCCGTCGGTCGACCTGTAAGAATAACCTGAAGCAGATGGGTATCGCACTGCACAACTATCACGATACACATCGCCTGTTTCCTTACGGTCATATGGAAGTCAGGTCCGGAAACTATAATTCATCTGCTCCTTACGGCACTTATCACTGGCGTGATACCTGGGCACATCAGATTCTGCCCTTTGTAGACCAGGCCCCGTTATACAATAAGTACTCCGCCAATACGGCAAGCCACGTGCATCTGGTCACGGACCCGGAAATTTACAAAGCCGTCGTTCCAATCTATATGTGTCCCTCTGATCCTTCGACTCCGGGAAATGCTGATTCATCGGGGCGTTCGCAGGGGAGTTACATTGGCTGTGCGGGGAATGAAGCAACGACAACTGGTGCCAACCTGAATGGTATTTTCTCAGAAAACTCGAATACCAAAATTCGTGACCTGAAGGATGGTTCTTCGAATACGATCATGGTCTCAGAGATCATCATTCGTGGAAACACTGCTTCCACGACCTACTGGGGCTGTCCGGGCTGTTACGGAATCGGTGGTGCTCATGGTGAAATGACTTTCACAACCCGCGAGACCCCCAATACACCGGTTGCCGACCAGAACTATGCCTGTAAGTCAACCACCTTCCCGCATTCGCCTTGCGTCGTGAATACCGGGACCAAGTATAACTTTGCCCGCAGCTATCATGTGGGAGGCGTGCACGCTCTGCTGGCCGATGGTGCCGTGCGGTTCATCTCTTCCAACATTGACCGCGGGACCTTCCAGAACCTCGGAAATAAAAAGGATGGTCAGGTATTAGGCGAGTTTTAAGCTCTTTAATTCTGAACATTCACTGACAATCGCGACAAAAAAAAACAGCACCGCCGGCGAAATGCCTGCGGTGCTGTTTGTCATTTGAATGAGGCTTTCGCCTCAGTCTTCAGACTGTTTTAGAGTACACGCACGTTTTCAGCGCGTGGTCCCTTGGGGCCCTGTCCAATATTGAACGAGACCTTTTGACCTTCTGAGAGCTCATCATAGTTGGTGTCTGACAGTGAAGAGCTGTGAAAGAAAACATCTTTCCCTGTGCCGTCTTCAATGAAGCCAAAACCTTTGTCTGTGAGTCGTTTGATGGTTCCTTCTGACATGATATTCATCCAGTACTTTTAAAAAATGTTACAATCCGGGAGAGGTGAAACATTCGCGTCCCCAGACTGCAAGAGTGTTCGAGTTGATTCAGGCTGTCATCGTCTAGTCGACGGGCCTGGAGTTATTCTGAATCATTCAGGAATTCAGATTCGTTATCCGGTGGGAGAACCGGAGAACTTAACGGACCACTTTGCTTCAATTGATTCCGGCGTACCCGTTTGGCTTCTGCTTTCGCTTTTTTTTCTGCTTCTCGTTGACGCTTGGCATAAGTGTTCCTGTTTTTAGCGATAATGAATCTCCTTGAAATTGAAAATGAAACGCTGTACCTGCAAGAGGCAAGTGACTAACTTGATTGACTGGCACGCGGCTTCAGGCGACGCCATTTTGTGCGTTTAGGTTCCTGTTGTAGTTTACTCGCGGCTGTCTTCGCTGTTTTCTTGCGTCGAAAGCGGTTTCGCGAAGTCGTTTCTGTTCCTTCCACAGTGTGTCCGTTTTTACCATTGCTCCGCTGTCGGGGCGTAGGGTCTGGCAGGGCATCAGCTTTATTCTTCTGAGCACGAGGAGCCCGGTGTTCTTTGGAGACGGGAACTTTGTGGCCGATCAGTTTTTCGATGGCCCGCAGTTCGCCTCGTTCGTTATCACTGCAGAAGGAGATGGCGATTCCCTCTGCCCCTGCGCGTCCGGTGCGGCCGATGCGATGCACGTAGGCTTCCGGTTCAACCGGTAGATCGAAGTTGATCACGTGAGTGATGCCTTCGATATCGATGCCACGGGCCGCGACATCGGTAGCAACGAGCACCTGGATTTTGCGGCTGCGGAAAGCCTCGAGTGCCTGCTGGCGGGCCGACTGTGATTTATTGCCATGGATGGCAGATGAGCGGATGCCGATTTGCGTGAGACGTTTTGACAGCATGTTGGCAGTACGCTTGGTTCGCATGAAGACCAGGGCTCGATCCACAGCGGAGTCGGCCAGGATATTTTGCAGCAGAGACTGCTTTCCATTCCGTTCCACGTAGATCAGTTGTTGCTGGATTTTTTTGACACTGGTCTTTTGAGGAGTGACATTCACACTGACTGGATTTTTCAGCAGGCGTTGAGCCAACTCCTTAATTTTGGGAGCCAGGGTGGCTGAGAAGAACAGTGACTGACGTTTTTCAGGCAGTTGACTGATAATCTTCTTCAGGTCCGGCAGAAAGCCCATGTCGAGCATGCGGTCGGCTTCGTCCAGGACGAAAAGTTCCAGCTGGTCCAGATGGATTTCTCCCTGGTTCATTAAGTCCAGCAGACGTCCTGGCGTAGCGACTACGATGTGAGCGCCACGACTCAGGCCTTTGACCTGGTTTTTCTGGCTGACACCACCATAAATCAGCAGGTGGCGCAGTTTGAGGTGTCTGCCGTATGCGGCAAAACTGTCACCGATCTGAATGGCCAGCTCCCGGGTGGGGGCCAGTACCAGAGCCTGTGGACGAGAGGGCCTGGCTTTGCGATTCTCTTTTCCCAGATGATTGAGTATGGGTAAGGCCAGAGCGGCTGTTTTTCCCGTTCCTGTCTGCGCACATCCCAGAATATCGTGTCCTTCGAGTGCGGAGGGAATGGTTTGCGCCTGGATAGGCGTCGGGGTTTCATAATTTTCTTCGACCAGTGCTCTTTGGACTGGGGCGATCAATTCAATCTCTTTGAATGTTTTCAATGGTTTTCCTTAGGGAAATGTTGCAGGCCCGTCGGTGTGTTGTGCAAGTGAATCTGTGGTTGGCAGTATTCATTCAAGGGCAGGGCCTGTTTTAGTCTAATGTTAGACCGAATGTATTTTAAAGGGGCTGCAGGTGATGTTCCGTGGGAGGAGATCAGCTGAACCGGTCGGCGACAGTGCAAATCGACGGGACTTGCTGGAGAGCGGAGGAAAATACCTGGCTCTTCCAGTTTCGCTCAGGTTAGGCGGGTTGGGACCAGCGGTACCAAAAGCAAACGTCGCTTCTGTGGGAACTCCGGACAAACAAGAAAATCACGGAATTCAATGCGTCCACAACGACGCGGCAGCTTTCGACAGCGGTCAACACAACCGAGGTTGGCAGCAGGAGTGTGCGACGAATAAGCTCGCACAGTAAAGAGGGTTACGAGAGGTTCCAGCTCTGTATTAAGACCCTCACAGGTCAGAAAACGAATCTATTTCTATAGATCGTTACTCGCTTTGTTCTGACCAGGGTGACATGGTTGTTCCCTCAGTTCATTCGAGAGAAGCACCTTGAAGTCACGCAGAAGTATACCCTGTCTGGATCTCTTTGCCTAGAGGGATTCTTGAAAATCCCAGAATCAAGTAAAACTAAATGCGTGGGGAAACAGGCAAGTTGACACCGAATATACCGATCAGTCAATCGCTTTTGCCTGCTGATCCTGTTCGCCGGGCAGAACCGGCGGTCTGCTGAAAGGTGTCTTCCACATGCCGAGCAGAGTCTGCCACTGGGGCGCATCATAGTGGGGTAAGCCGAAGTCGATGGTCTTCAGGTCCAGACGCATGCGGTAGGTGCGGGCCAGTCGATCCCAGAGGGAGAAGATCGTGGAATAATTCGAGTTTGTTTCCTGCGGCAGTCGCGAGTGATGAATTTTGTGCATGTCCGGAGAGACAAACAGCCAGCGGTAGAAACGGTCTGCCCGACCCAGCGAGATGTTTGCATGATGCAGTTGCGTGGAGAGGAAAACCAGAATGCCATATAGAACGAGTTGCCAGGATTGCAGGCCCAGCAGTGGAATCAACAGCAGACGCAGGAGAGTGGAAATTCCCAGTTCACCCCAGTGGAAGCGGGTGGCAGTGGAGACGTCCATGTCAGGATCGCTGTGGTGCATGCGATGAAACCGCCAGAGAACCGGGATGCGGTGGTTCATCCAGTGCCAGCAGAACATCCAGGCATCCAGGAGCAGAATGGCGCACAAGGTCCGCCAGAATAGAGAGAGTGGCACCTGGTGCAGCAGCCCCCATTGATGCTGCAGCGTCCAGGCGGAGGTTGCCTCTACGATCGAGCCAAACAGCAGTCCGAGCAGCAGGGAATTCAATACTGCCAGGGAGAGGTTGTAAAAGGCGTGCCGATAACGGCTCTCTCCCCGGAATGGTTTGAAGGCAGCCCAGCTTTCCCAGCTCCAGAACAATGCCAGCAGCACAATCGGGGTGCTGAAATAGAACAGGGAGAGTAGTTCGGACGCTGAGAGGTTGGCAAGCATGAGGGCTGAGGTTCATTTCTGAATGACGGCCGGATCTGAACCGGGGCGTGCAGACCAGCCCCGCTGGTGGTCTACTCCCTCTATTTTCTCAGTACGAACCAGTAGAGACAAGGGACTTCTTATTGCTCGTGATAGTTCGCCTGGATTTTTGCCTGTTGCTGAAGTGTTCTCACCAGGGATACCTGTTGCTGACGTGGTAACTGTAACTGCTGACAGAGTGCCAGTAGATCATCCAGACGAGTGGCGCCGCCTCGGGAGTCCCGAGAAATCTCCAGCATCAGGTCCGGAAACTGAAGTCGTGCCGGTTGCAGGAGGACCGTACCGCGTGTTTCGATACGAGCTGATCCCGTATCAATGATGACTTCCGGCCGCTGGTCAGCACTGTTGGGGGACTGCTGTGGGATCTCGACATTTAACAACTGTGTTGCCAGCTGCTGAGCATAGTTGGGATTCGCATCAGGCAGTGAGATCATGACGAGTCCGGAGGACTGCAGCATGGCTTTCGAGGTATTGACCATATTGGCAGCCAGGAAGCGATTGATCTGTTGCACAACCAGCCGACCGGTCTGGGGATCATATAACGACGCGTTCAGGAAGAATTTCAGATGCGGAATGCCCTGTCCGGTAACCAGACGGGGAGCGATGGCTGAACGGATCTGGGCTCCATTTTCAATTAATCCCTGTGCCTGGTTCCGGCTGCGATCGGTACGGACCGGACCGACGATGAGTGCGTCGACTTTTTTCTGATTTGAACCTTCTACAGCGACCGCTGTCGGCAGCAGGTAGCCGCCGGTTAAATTGACTTCCGACTGGTTCGCGTTGACATAACATTCCACCTGTTGTCCCGGCTGGACGCCCTGGCTGGGGATGTAAACCGTGATGGTGACATTAGCGATATTGCCAGCCTGCAGGGGGGATTTAATATCCTGCAGGTTAATCTTCATCGCAGCAATCGATGATTTTAAAGCCCGGATGGCTTCGGGGGGAATGTTCTGATCGCCGGTTCCATTCAATCCGACCACCAGTCCAGCGCCCGTGAGCTTAATGATTTCTGCTGGTTGAAATTCTCCCATCTGGGCCAGTTTGATTACTGGTGTGGCGGCGCTGGTTTCGGGCGGGGGAAGTTCAGCCGGTAGATCCAGGGCAACCAGGTTTTGACTTAAGACTGTTGAGGAGAACAGTAGATTTGCATGCTGGGGGACGACCTGAATTTTCTGATGGAGTCTGCCGCTCTGGAGTGGTTTTCCCTGGGTTTTCAGAGTGACGCCACGATAGCTGGCAATGATCTGTGTGGGGGTGTCTTTTTGAATGAGTACCGCGGAATCCATTGGTGGCGTCTGTTGCCCCGGTTGGGCAAAGTCAGCAGAGACGGCATTTGTGGTGGCAGGGCCGGTCATCGCGACCTGCTGGACAGTCCTGATATTGGCCTGGGGCGGTTGCTGGGAATTGCTGTTCTGGACGACCTGCTGTACCAGATCGGCGTCGAGCTTCAAGAGTTCTTCAAGTAGCCGGGTGCGCTGTTCTCGTGTGGTCTGGGTCAGCATCAGAATATTCAATCCGGGAAAGATTTCCTGATTCGACTCCGAGGCTCCGGGGAGTTGGTCCTCGGTCGGAGCTGCTTTTGCCTGAGCTGTTGCGAGAGGTGCAGGTGGGGCGGCAGCCTGTTTGTCGCTGTCTATGTCGGGGAGTTCGCCGGCTGGAAAATCGAGATTCAGGTCAGGGAAGGGCGCTGATTCGGAGAGCGTTGCTTCCAGTTCCAATTCACTGGCGACCTGTTCCGCAGAGTCATCAGAACCCAGGAAACCCTGAATGGTTTGTGAAAGGAAAAACATACCGACTGCGAACAGTGCGATTCCTGAGAGTACGGAGAATTTTAAATAGCGCATAGTTTCCCTCAGCCGAGGTTAGACAGGCTTAGTGATAGGAGTGGAATATGTGCAAAACTGCAAGATTTGAGAGAGAGGAGCAGGGACCTTAAGAGAAAACCAGATCTGAGTCAAGCTGGGAAGTATGGATGAGAGGAATTCCATTTTACGGGTTCCTTTCATTACGGAATTTGTACAGTGCTCGGCTCCGAAATATGTGATTTCACTAATGGGAAAATGAGATGAATCCCCCCCGCGATAGCAGGGCGGCTATATTGGAATTGACCCTGATAGACGTGTAATCGTACTATTCCCACATTTCACAAGTGGCAGGGAAAAAGATGCCGGAATCAAAACGGCCTAAGTATATATTGATATTGATTTTACTGATATCCGCTCTGATAAGGTGCGGACTGGCGGTTTACGTTCAGCGCCAATTAGATCAACAACCTGAACGAACATACGTGATCGAAGGGGATGCAGACGGTTACTGGAGACTGGCGCAAACGATCGTGCATGGTGAGGAGTATTCGATTTATACCCCTCCGCGACGTGTACTGCGGATGCCCGGGTTTCCGCTGGTTCTGGCCGGTGCGATGTCTGTCGCAGGCGAAGATCATTTTCGCGTGCGGCTGTTCCTGGCGCTGACCGGAGTGGCTGCCTGTTATCTCGTTTATTTACTGGGAAAAGAACTCACCAATGAAACAACAGGACTCATCGCCGCCGGGCTGACAGCCGTCTCTCCGGTTATGGCCGGGTTCAGTGTTTTGTTTTTAAGCGAAACGGTCTTCGCAGTTACGATGCTGTTTTCGCTGTGGGTCCTGGTCAAATTAGAAAACGTGAAATGGGGAGACCATGATCGTTTGCAGGGCTGTCTCTTGTCTGCGCTGGCGGGAGCTTCCCTGGCAGCGGCTTTTTATGTCCGACCAGGCTGGCTGTTAACTCTGCCGATCATCGTCGCCCTGATGATCTGGAGAGCGAAAGGGCATCGGGCCCGTGCCCTGGAACGGGCCGCCATATTGATACTGGGCTTTACTGTGATGCTGGTGCCCTGGGTATACCGTAACTATCAGGTCACGGGACACTTTGTGCTGACATCACTCTGGTCGGGACCCAGCCTGTACGATGGTTTAAATCCGCAGGCGACCGGCGACAGTGATATGACTTTTTTCGATCGAGATCGAGTGATGCTGAAAATGAGTGAGTACGAAATGAATCGCTACTACACACAACAGGCGGTGGAATATGCGCGCCAGCATCCCGGTCATGTGATTCAACTGATGGGAGCCAAGCTGCTGCGTTACTGGAAACCGTGGCCCAACGCATCACAGTTTCGTTCATGGTGGATGATGGCTGCCGTCTCAGTGGTCTTCCTGCCGGTGTTACTGCTGGCTGGCTACGGTATCTGGATCTCTCGCCAGCAGGGGCTGCTGTTACTGATAACGTTAGGGCCGATTCTATATTTTTCACTGATTCACATGGTGTTTGTCAGTTCGCTGCGGTATCGGCTGCCTGCGGAATACAGTCTGTATATCCTGTCTGCCATCGGGGTAACTGCCCTGGTGGGAGACAGATTAAACAAGGAGAAAATCAAATCATGATCCGCGAGGATCTGATCCGGTTTTGAAGTGTCATGGTTGTTCGTAAAACCTTTCAATGGTGTCTGCTGATCCTGATCTCGCTGGTAATTACCGGTGGGAGTTACGGGTATTACTGGTGGATGCGCAGTGACGACATTATCAAAGCCGGGATTCTGGAGAAAATCGAGAAGCACGTGCCGGGACTGATGATTGATATCGACCGGGCCCAGTTTGATTTTCGTCGACGAGTGCGAATTGAAGGTTGCCGTGTGCAGACGGTCAATCATCAGGATACGATCATTGATCTGCCTGAAGTGGTCGTGACGCTGAACCAGGAGAAAATGGCCAGGCATCAACTGATAGACGTGCAAAAGATTGTGCTCAATCGTCCACAACTGGTTCTGGTACGCATGGCGGATGGGACCTGGAACTGGGAAGGCCTGCCGGAACCGATAAAGAGTGACAACCCGCTGCCCGAGTTGATCATTGAGCGGGGGAGCCTGTCACTCAAGTTTGAGCACGGGCCAGAGAATGTTCCCACAGTCATCACGCTGCAGAATCTGGACCTGCGTCTGATTCCTTCCGGCGCGAGTCGCTATGAAATCGAGGGCCATACTTCGATTCCCCAGGCGGGGAAACTGGAGATTGCCGGTTACTGGGATCTGGATTCGAAACTGGGTTCGGTCTCCGGAAAGTGGAGTCAGCTGGAATTTGGTCCAGACCTGGTAAGGTTGGCGACCGGGATTTCTCCAGAGCTGGAATCACGACTGAAGAAAGCTTTTCCGTCATTGCAGCTGCAGCCCAATCAGTCGACGGGGATGTACGATCTGGGAATCAGCGCGCAGATGGATATCCAGTTCAGCCTGTCCCGTTTGCGCAGAGAAGAGGCGCCGCAGTTTCAGGTACTCACGCATTTGCGCGAGGGCAAATTCAAGCATCCGCTGCTCCCGTTTCCTTTACGTAATATTGTGGGTAAAGTCCTGATTGATAACGAGAGTCTGCAGGTTCAGAATTTACAGGCCCACAACGGAGAAACCAGCTTTGCCCTCGGGGGAGACTATTACTTCCGCAAGCGATTTTCGCAGAAGGGGGCTCCTTTAAATCAGAGTATGTTCTCTTTTCAGACACGTCAGCTTCCCCTGGACGAACGTCTGCGAAGCCGCCTGACGGGAGGGCTGGCCCGAACCTACGACACCCTGCGTCCCAGCGGGAATGTTAACCTGGATGTCGATCTGAGTTATCCGGGAAACGGGAAATGGCGCATACAGAACCTGAAGGTTACCGTCCATGATGGTGCGATCGTCCCGGTGCATTTTCCGTATCGAGTCGACCACATCAAGGGAGAGATGAGGCAGTTGGAGCCGGATATACTCAATCTGGATTTCAGTGGCATGGCCGGGGATCGTTCCGTAACAGCCAAGGGATTTGTGCAGCATCCCGGCCCGGCATCGAAAATGGATATTGATGTGATATCTTATGGTGTCCCCATTGATGCCTCGCTGCAGGCAGCCTGTCCTGATGGAATCAAGACTGTCTTAGATGAACTCGAACTGCAGGGGAAACTCAATGCCCATGTCAAGCTGACGCGAGCACCCGCTCTGAATCAGCCGATTCAGGTGGATCTGCGGGCCAAAATGGAAGAGGGCGGAGCGCTCCAGTATCGGATGTTTCCCTATCGCGTGACCGATTTGAAAGGCGAGGTCTCTTATTCCAGCAATACTGGACGGGTTTACTTTTCACAGTTACAGGGGAGGCACGGCAATGCACAACTCTCGGCCCAGGGAACTTATGACCGCTTTGACAGTGATGGGAAGCTGAAGCTGAAGGTTGCTGCACAGAATGCGAGCTGTGATTCCAATTTGCGTCTGGCACTGCCCGATTCACTGCAGAAGCTATGGGGCGATCTGTCTCCGACTGGTAAGCTGAATCTGACGACCGATATCTCCTGGCAACGGGGACTGCCGGCACAGATCAGCATTCCTCAGGCCAAATGGTGGAATGGTAGTCTGAATCTCAAAGACTTCCCCTATCCGATCGACAACCTCAATGCGCAATGGAGTTACGAAGTCGATCCCGAGACCGGCAATAATGTTGTGGTTATGAAGTCGATTTCCGGAAAGCATGATGAAACCAAGATTGGGATCGGAGATGCGTTTGCCGAGATTACGCCGCAGGGGGACTGGCGTTTTAAGATGGAGAAAATGAACATCGATGATATCTCCGCAGATCGGTCTTTTCAGTCTGCTTTGCCGGAAGCGATGGGATCTGCGTTGAATACCCTGAATATTCAACGACCGATTTCAGCGAGCGGCTGGATCGAGTTTCGGGGTTCTCAGCAGCCGGGAACTGCGGTCACCGCAGCCTGGGGGATGGATACTTACCTCGCTGAGAACAGTGTGACGGCGGGTGTCGATGTAACCAAGGTTTACGGTAAGGTCCATTCCAAAGGGACCTGGGACGGAACTCATCTGCAACTGACCGGTGATCTGGATATCGATTCGGCTTTCATCCTGGGCTATCATCTAACCGAGATCAAAGGGCCGTTCGAGATTAACGATACCCAGCTGACCGTCGGCTCACGGCAGATCCGTCGCGAGCAGATGCAGTCGGTCAGTCTGCCCCAGATCAATGCCAAGCAACCGATTACCGCCAAGGCGATTCGCGGGGTGATTACCTGCATGGGGGACATTGAGCTGACTGCAGTGCCGACTTACAACATGCAGATCGAACTGAATCGGGGGTTGCTGGAAGAGTACGCGGCCCGTTATATGCCGGGGCAATCCCAGTTGCGGGGCGTCATGAACGGCTGGATCCAGCTCTGGGGACGCGGTTCTAATAAATCCGATCTGAAAGGGCAGGGACAGTTACAGATCAGTCCGGCGGCCATTTATGAACTGCCGCCGATTGCCCAGATCTTCAAGGTGGTGCGTCTGGCACAACCCGACAAGACGGCCTTTGATTCCGCGTTTTGTGACTTCACCGTTTCGAACCAGACGTTTCATCTGAAGTACATCGAGTTGAAAGGGAATGCGATCAGCCTGTACGGCCAGGCGGGAGAAGCCCATTTCGATGGTCGACTGAAAGTCGATCTGTTTTCTCAGCTGACCCGCAGACAGCTGCCTCTACCGGCGATCACCCAGCTGATCGGACATGCCACCAGTGGTTGGATCCGGGTGGAACTGCGGGGCACGACCTCGAATCCGATTGTGGATATCAAGTCGAATCCGCTGCTCGATGGCTCCCTGAAGACGTTCCTGAATAACGTGATGAGAGGCGGGCCGACGAATAATAATAACGCGACGAATCGCTGGCCCCGTGCGTCTCAGGGCGGTGTGGGTTCGATCCGGCAAAATTTCCCCTTGCCGTTTGCTCAATAGATTCGCTTTGACTACCTGCGGTCCGAGCGATTCCAGCGTTTTTTAGCTTCCTCTTCGAGCTCTTCTGCTTTCTGCCTGGAACGTTTCTTCCAGTTTTTCAGAATAAGAGTCAGCACAATCATCACTGCGAGATATGCTCCCAGGATTTTGAGCAGCCAGATGAGTAATCCGGTGGCGATCTCATTCATGTTGGGGAAGACTCGCGAATTTGACTGCCGAACTCGTCCAGCAGAAACAGTGAGAGAGTGTACAAGACGTTTTGTCTTTTACTCTAAACTGGTCATCGCGCTGATTTCAAGCTGTTTTCCGGATAAGGAAAAGCCAAAAGAAGACAATAGGTCCGGGAGTGGGAATTTACCATTCGTATTGGTTAAATTGACACAAACCGTAACCTTGATCTGATCGGCATTAGGAGCTGGTCCGACCGGAGAGCAGGGGATGTCTGAATTGCCAATAGTCTCTGTCAGGACGGCACTTCCGTCCTCTATGGAGACCAGTACATCGCCCTGATTGGGAGCAGCTGGCTGCGATCCGACAGCCAGTGTTAATGAGTTGAGGGCGACATAGTCCTGAATCAGATTTCCGACAGCCGTGGTTGTCGCTCCAACCTGCGCTGCCTTTCGGGCTCCCTCGATCGTGGCAGCAGTGATGGTTTGCTGCAACATGGCATAAAAGCCGAACTCGAGAATTGCCAGTGAGAGGATCAGGATGATTGGAAATGCGAGTATGAACTCCAGCAGCACTGATCCCCTGCGGTGTTTAGGGTTTTGAGGCCGGTTTGCTCGATCTGTTTTCCAGGTTATTGGCCCACTGTGTTTCATCTGGCGTACTTTGTATCAAGCAGAGTGTTAACGAATGGAGACACTCGTTTAACGCTTGCTAAGTATGGTTATCAATGGATCTGTCGGTTATCGCTGAACTGACAATTGTTTTTGGTTTAAAGAGCTCGAATTCTGCAAGCTCCGCTGTTTCTAGGGTGAAACCAGGGAGATGTGCAATCACCAAGATCAAGGGAACGCAAATTGCTTGCCAAACTGATATTGCAACGTAAAGTTTGCTGACAGATCTTACTGATGTATATGAAATGATATTGGTGTCGCACTGTGTATAAGAACAGTAAACAAACAAAGGTCCGCGGGAATCAACGTTCCGGCGCTGTCGTGCTGGAACTGATCCTGACTGCTCCTGCGTTTATGATCATTATGCTGTCAATCGTGCAAATCTCATTGATTTATACAGCGATTGAGCAAACCGCATTTGCCAGTCGGTATGCGGCGAAGATTGCCTCTGAAACGGCTTCGGGTTCGCTGACTGCATTAAATACGGGACCTAATGGTCCTTTGAAGACAGGCGTTGACAGTATCCTCTATACCGGTGGACTTCCCGATGGGAGTTGCCGGGTGATTTTGGAACACAATGTAGATACGGGGGGCGTCGAAGAGACCATCGCAGATCCTACTCCCCCTGCAGCAAACTGCAACTGTGATCCGCCATCCACGGCGTTACCCGATGTTGTGGGGACTTCACTGGACGAGTCGGTCAGAACAACGGTCTGTGTTCGTCTGGGAAATAACATTCCCGATTTCCTGTCCAGTCTGGGGTTTTCTGTGCAGGATTATATCGTCGAAGAATCCACGACTTACATGCATGAACTTTAATTGTCGGCACTGACAGTAGAGCAACATCGTAAAATAAACTGATTGAAATTCCATGCAGCAATTACAGACTCATCCACAAACTCGAAGAAATCGAAGGGGGATCGCGGTACTCTGGCTGATTCTCTGGGGATCCATGTTCCTGACATTCTTTTGTGTTACCCTGGAATTTGCTTCACTGTGGCAAGCCCAGGTTGAACTGAATAATACTATGGATGCCGCTGCTCTTGCAGCAGCCCGTGAATGGGGAGCCAGTGGGAGTGCTACAACGGAGGTGGCTCGGGATGTTGGGGTGGCTTACGCTAATGCGAATCCGGTTCTGGGGGCGACTGTGCCATTTGCCACCAATTACAATGCTGGAAATACACCAAATCAAAATGCTTCCAACAATGGGAATCTGGTATTTGGGGCTCTGGATTCGACGGTCTCTCCAATCACTTTCAGTTCCGGGGCACAAGGAGGGTGTGCAGCCGGCGATGTGACAATCACGATCACAAAGCCATCGGCAGGCGCTGACGTAACTCCCGATGAGATAGAGGTCATCTTTAATGATGGCGCTGCGAACCTGGAGATTCAGTCAATAGAACTGACCTTACCTACCGCGGCTGTTGGTAATGTGAGCCAGTTACCTTTTTTTGATGCCACCAAGAACCCCGCGGTTTCTCAAACTGCAGGAGACTTCCAGGGGTTAAATGTATTACCAGATGGGATGTCTGGGAACTGGAACTGCCCGAATGGAACAGGCGATATCTGTTTCGAGTTCGATAATCTGGTCGCAGGGCAACCAGGCAGGTACCAGACAGTACGGATGAACTTTGCCCCAGGATCTTTTACTTCAACAGGTGTGCCTGCTACGACCGATTACTTTCATTTCGGGGTTTCGACAAATAATCTTAATCCTCCTGCTTTTCCCGGGAATAATGACGGAGATGCCTGGGGGGATGATGGAGTATCTGCGACGATCACCTTTTATAATTCTGTGACCATGACTACCACCACCGCGACCTCCGTTTTTACTAATACCGGTGGTAACGATGGCGTCTCGCAGGCCTTTTTCACCGGTGCGGGTGGCGGTCTACCAGCAGTGATTGCTCAGACAACGGCACCCGTTCAGGGTTTCTGCAGTTCACTGTTTGGCGTCTCTTTTTTCAACGTGTCTGCATCTTCGACTGCTTACTATGACTGTAGTGCAGGGCAGTCGGCACTGGTGCACGTTACGAATTATGTCTTTCCCTGATCGAAAGATTAAAATCGCATGGCAGAGCGGATTTTCGGGAGTTCTCGAAAATTGTGTGGCTTGATGCGTCAATCGGTTCTTGGCTGGCAGCTGTCCGCTGTGTTTGTTCTGGCACTTCAACCTGATCGATGGTAAAGCACATCATCGCTTCCTTTCCAACTGGGATCTGGCGGACGACTTTCCCTGTCTGAATTCTTTCCTGTCTGCAATAACTACGTTCTGATTGTGAGTCTGCTGGATGGAATCTGGAATAATCTCAGATGACTGTTCAGCGCTGAGAGAAGAATGATGCAGGCATAAAAAAAGCAGACTGTGTGCACAGTCTGCTTATATTTATGCCTGTTGCTTGCGGTGGTATTAGAACCGCTGCTTACCGTCGCCGGGGGCTGGTTGCTTCTTGGCTGGTTTGCCACTCGGTTTCCAGAGCGGATCAGAGGTGTGAGCGGAGTCCATCATGGCTTCCAGCTTCTTGACGAGATCCGGATGTTTTACTGCCAGATCAGTGCCTTCACCCAGGTCTTCCTCGAGGTTGAACAGTTGGGTTTTGCCTTTGAAGATGGGCATGCGAACGGCTTTCCATTCGCCCCACCGGACTGCCTGCTTACCACCCCGTTCGTAGAATTCCCAGTACAGGAAATCGTGTTCTTTCTGCTGGTCAGGTTTGCCTTCCAGGGTGGGGGCAATACTCACGCTGTCCAGGCCCTCAGGGCAGGGGACGTCGGCCAGATCGGCCGCGGTGGCCATCAGGTCGCCGAAGTAGCCGATGTGGTCTGAAACGCTGCCTGCGGGCGTCGTACCGGGCCAGTAAGCGATGAAGGGCACCCGGACACCGCCCTCATACAGATCGCGTTTCATGCCGCGAAGCGGTCCGTTGGCGTCGAAGAATTCCGGATCGTTGCCCCCCTCACGGTGGTGACCATTATCCGAGGTGAAGATGACCAGCGTATTCTGGTCGATATTCAATGCCTTCAGGCGATCCAGGATCTGACCCACGCCAGTGTCCATGCGGGTGATCATGGCTGCCTGACCTTTGTTCTGTTTGGTCCAGTCTTTCTCGTTATAGATGCCATAGTCGGGGACTTCCTGGCCATCGCCGACTTTTCTGCCTGCTTCGTTGTTGGCATGGGGAATTGTAAGTGCAACGTAGAGAAAGAAGGGGTTTTGTGCGCTGCGGTCGATGAACCCCAGGGCTTCCTCCAGGATCAGGTCGTGCGAATAGTCCACTTTTTTCGTGGCCACGCCGCCCAGTCGGTCTTTGCCGGTCGGGCCTTTGGAAATGGTGCTCGGATCAACGACGTTTCGCAGAGCGACTTTCTTGTCATTCTTCCAGAGGAACTCAGGATAGTAGTTGTGGGCGTTGTGCTGGTTCAGGTAGCCATAGAAAAAATCAAAGCCCTGCTTGTTGGGAACTCCCTGTGTGCCTTCCTCACCGATGCCCCATTTCCCCGTCAGTGCCGTCGTGTAACCTGCTTTTTTCAGTAGTTCGGCGACTGTGAAGTCCTTGTCCTTCAGCGACTGGTTTTCCTTGACCCAGGTATTGCCGCGCACACGGGTGTGTCCCATGTGCCGACCGGTCATCAGAACACAACGCGAAGGGGCACACACGGTACTGCCGGCATACATTTGGGTGAATTTCATGCCGTCCGCTGCCATCTGGTCGATGCGGGGCGTCTGGATCTTCTTCTGTCCGTAGCAGCCCAGATCGCCGTAGCCCAGATCGTCGGCCATAATGAAGATGATGTTTGGCTTTTCAGGGGCAGCCGCGAAAGAACGGACCGGCGCGGAACTCAAAAAGCAGAGTGCAGCAGTGATGAGTAACAGGCGAGCGAGTGTTTGCATAACTGGTTTCAATTCATGTTGAAGGTCTTAAATGATTGCGGGCAGCGCTAACTTCTGCACTGACAATTCTGCCACGTTTGGCGTACGTATTCAATATTGAGGCCGGGAACCGGGAATTCCGGGCACTGAACAGAGCCTGTTTCGGCTTTTTTCTGATTTTTTCCAATCTCTGCGGTGTTTACTCGAATCAGGTCCTCTCGGAAATCGATAAAAGTCACAGGAACAGCAGGGGCTGAGTACTATAATGCTTACAGATGTGCCTGTCGTCGAACAGCGGTGGTATTGGAATCAGCGAGTGAGGAGCTGGAAATATGTTACTGACGTGGTGGCGTAATCGTCGACGTCGCAAGATTCTGGCCTCACCGATGCCTGAGCACTGGAAAACCTTTCTGGACCAGCATGTGTCGCAGTTGTCTCGACTTTCCCCCGAACAGCGAGAGCTGCACTATCAGCGTGTGCAGATTTTTATCCAGGAGAAGTACTGGGAGGGCTGCAACGGCTTCGAGATTACTGAAGAAGTTCAGTTACTGATTGCAGGCCAGGCCTGTCTGTTGACGGTTGGTTTTGCCAGCGACTGTTTTGATCGACTGGCGACAGTGCTGGTGTACCCCGATACCTATGTCGCGAAAGAGACACTGGTGAACTCAATTGGTGTCATGACGGAAGGCACTTCTTTCCGGCTGGGTGAGGCCTGGAATCAGGGGCCGATTGTTCTTTCCTGGGCGAATGTGCTTGAGGGGGCTGAGATCCCTGATGACGGCGAAAACGTCGTCTTTCATGAATTCGCCCACTACTATGATGCCATCGATCGTGAAATGAATGGCACCCCTCCTTTAAACAGTGAAGAAGCCTACCAGCACTGGGGCGAGGTGATGACGCGGGAATATGACGACCTGGTGGATCAACTCAGGCACGGACATTCCCGCTTCATAAATCCCTACGCGGCCACCAATCCGGCCGAATTTTTTGCGGTCTGCTCGGAACACTTCTTTGAGCAACCCCTTCAGATGCAAGAGTACTCACCAGAATTATATGAAACGCTGAAACTGTTCTATAGACAGGATCCCGCCGCCGCCGACCGGGGCTGAAATTCCGCTGGGAATTGTCGTGCTGTGTCTGATGCACCACATTGTCGCTTTGAGGCCCAGTGTCTGTATAAGCCGCTCTCAACCGGCAGAATCTGCCGATCGGGAGGGCGTTGTTAAGATATAGGCTTTGATCCAGATAGGAATCCAAGAAGAGTCTAGGGATTCTTTGAGTTCTTTCATCTTGCTGTAACTGTTAGTCGATACTTGAGAGTAAGTCCTTCTCTTGAGCTGAGAAATCTGTTCAGTGGAGAGGGCATCGAATGGATTCACCTTCGAGCAACTTTCAGGTCAAAATAACCTTTGACGTTTTTTTGTTTCTGCCCAGGGATGGTCTGAGTGTTTCTCACAATGGATCGTGAAAAATCACAATAGAATTTTGTGAGGTAATGGAATGCGAAACTCAACAACGTGGTCTCTGGTCATCCTTTCAGGAATGGCCACTCTCTTCTCAGCAGGATGTTCCCACACCGGTAAAATGGCGGGAATGAATCTTCCTCTGGAAGAATCACCACAAATGATATTGGCAAGAACGGCCGAGGAAAAAGGTCAGTTTGTCAAAGCAGAACAGACATATCGTGTCATGTTGCAGCGGAATCCTAAGAATGTAACCGCTTTGCACCGCATGGGCATTGTCAGCTCCAAAATGGGTAAGCACGACATGGCAACCCGTCATCTGATGGAAGCTGTCAAGATCCAGCCGGATAATTCCAAGCTGCTGACCGATCTGGGTTACGCCCTGTATCTGCAGAACGATCTGCCCGCTGCAGAAATCGCACTGGAAGAAGCGATCAAGCGTGATGGCAGTTCCAAGCGGTCATTCAATAACCTGAGCCTGGTTCTGGGGCATCAGGGACGGATGGATGAAGCCTACCAGGTTGCCCGGACTGTTCTGAGTGCAGAAGAAGCCCATGCCAATATTGGCTATATCTGCCTGCAGCGGGGAATGCTGGAAGATGCTTCGCGGCACTACAGCCAGGCTCTGGAAATCAATCCCGAGCTGGACTCTGTTAAGGAAGCGATTGTGCAGATCGCAGAGCTGCAGAAAAAGCAGATGGAGCAGGCCGAACCACAACCTGAGGTCATGGTGGCTGAGACTGCACCTGCAGCTGAAAATGTGGAAGCTGTCATGACTGAAACTGCAGCTGCTCCCGAATCTGAGTTCCGGGTGATTACGGATTCCGACGCCGATGTCATCAATCCTGAGATGATCCCTGCCAGCGAAACTCCAGTTGCCCAGATTTCTGCTGTGCAGGAACTGCCGATTCAGGGATTTGAGCCTCCGCTCAACATCAGCAATGATGATTACATTCCTTCGGACGACGGGGCTTTCTTCGAAACCGTCGAAAGTGCCGAGTCGGTTACAAACGTACGCAGTGCCGAGTAAATTATCAGCCCGACATCAAGTCAAAATAAAAAAGCAGAGGTCTTAAGGCCTCTGCTTTTTTTTTCGTATCATCAACCTGATTTGTAGAGTGAGTCCGTTGTGGAGCCTCCCTCTACATCTGAAAAGGGATTCTCTCAGGGCGCCCGTTGTGGCGTTGTGGTGATCTTGAACTGAGACTGGCTCGCTTGGGACTCCTGTGGATCCAGTTTCTGGAACAACAGCTTGCGATCGAGTTCAGCACGCTCTTTTTTCTCTCCGGTTCGCTGCACATAGGTCGGGGTTAACTGGAAGTGCTTCGGGGAAAACGCCTCATAATCGAACCACAGTACGGCGTTAATCTCCGACCCTCGCATGTCCATGATCATGGTTGCCGGATTTGACTCCTGGTCCAGGTAATAGCGTCCCTTTCTCCGTGGTCCACGGTTAATGCTGTAGACCGTACCATCCTTCTCAAAAATCATGTTGGGACCGCCAGAACTGTGCCAGCGCCCGACCAGAAACTCTTCATCTGATTGCTGGCAGCCAGATAACAGGCTGATGGTTGCCAGTAAGATCCATGGTTTGAGTTGGTTGGTGTGCATCGATTTCCTCAACACTTTGTATTGTCGTGATTCATTAACGTCATTCTTAAGCCTGTACTGAATACAGTTGGACCTGCTCAGTTCCGAGGCCGACTCCATTGTGTGCTGGTTGATTATGACAAGTAAAGAAGGGGGTGTGCAATATCTAAGTAAAAAGGATGAAATGTGGCATATGGGTGGATATGTGGCAGATGGATAGGCTGAAATCCCTCAAAGTGGACAAATAGGTCGGTGTTGTTAACTGTGTACGTTCAGGTAAATTTATTAAAATTGGAATTATAGGGGTTATTTTTGTGGAAATTTCCTGATGGTTACGATACTGATGGTTAGGAATATTAAGATGGAACGTCTGCGCAAAATTTGAATAACAGGCGCAATTATGTGACTACAGGGTCAACGTGATTTGCATTATGGGGCATTTGACTGCCTCAAATGATAGTAATGTCTGCCCTTTGGTTCACTGTCCGCAGGCTACGAAGATACAAACGCACCCAACGATAAGCTGAAAAAAACTTAATCACTCAGGAGTTTCCAGGATGCTGCTTACCAATTGGCTTACCACTTTGACCTCACGCATCAAAAAACGCCCCACCTTCCGCTCGCGTGACCGCCGTGCAATTCGACGTCGCTGGCAGACCGCCACTCAAAACCAGATTACCACGGCTGAAGTGCTGGAAGACAGGACATTGCTGACCACATTTTTTGTGGATGACAATTACACGGGCGCGTCCGACTTCACAGGAACTGATACTGATCCCGTCACAGGCGGTGATCAGAATGCGGTATTTGGTTTCACTGCTTTCGCCACGATTCAGGAAGCAATTAATGCTGCCGCTGCTTCAGGTGACATCATCAACGTTGCCGCTGGCACTTACGCCGAAGATGTGATCGTGGATAAATCCGTGATTCTTCAGGGAGCCAATGCCGGGATTGCAGGTCATGGTGTTCGCGGGGCGGAGAGTCTGATCGATCCGAGTTCACCCTTTGGGATTGAAGTCCGTGCTGATGACGTCACGATTGACGGGTTTGAAATCACGGGACTCAATCGGGATGGGATCAACGTGCGCCCGACAAATTCCGGGCCGGGGTTGTCTACACGCGAAAACATTGTGATCCAAAACAATTACATCCATGAAACACTCGTCCCTGGTAGCCAGGTTAACGGAATTGTGTTTGGGGAAAAAGTTGGCGGCGGACCTGATTCAACTGATGCGGCGACGATCAGCTTTGTCACTATCGCGGACAACTTGATCGATGTAACCGATGATAACACCGCACGCGGCATGGTGATGACTGGGCAGTTCGCGAGCATCCACTACGACAATTTCGACATTACGGGTAATGTCATTCAGGCAAAAAACAACGGGCTCTTTTTTGCGGAAAACCCTGCCATCTATACTGCAGCAGGGATTGAAATCCTGGACAACACTTTCGAATCACCCGGTAGTACGGGGATTAACGCCGGAAACCTCGATTCCACTTCGAAAGTGAACGGGAACACATTCATCAATAATGCCAGTGGGGCGGCCCTCAATTTCGCTGAACCGGGTGGTGAGGTGTTGAACAACATTTTTGAAAACAACACCAACGTGGGATTGTTCTTCTTTGATGATACTTACTTCCCGCAGTCCTCGGAAAATCCCACGGTTACCGGAAACTCCTTCACCAATAATGGTCGTCAGGTGGGGGGAGAAGCACCTGACGTGGATCTGGATGCCATCCTGAACAACAACACCCTGGATGGTGTTGTGGAGGTTTCCAGCAACAGTAATCTCTACGGGAGCATTCAAGAAGCCATTGACAACGCGTTGCCTGGTGATGATGTGACCGTGGTGATCAATGCGACCTACACCGAAAATGTGGATGTCAACAAAGCCGTCACATTGATGGGAGAAGCAACGGTGGACGGCAGTGTCACGGCATCCGTAGCCGGAGCAACCATCGCCCCCGGTTTCAGTCCCGGCACCTTTACCAGTACCGATTTGAATCTGACTGCCGGTTCCTCATTGAGTGTGGAAATCGATGGAACCTCTGGGGGCGGGGTAGTGGGCGGACATGATCAGTACGTGGCAACCGGCAATGTAAATCTGGGTGGTGCCACACTGGACACCACGGGCAGCGACATCATCGGTGCCGTGTTGGGCGATACGTTCGAAATTATCGATGTGGGCGGTACTCTCACGGGCACCTTTACCGGTCTTGACAACGGGGATTCTGTGCTGGTCAACGGTCAGAACTTCCGCATCTATTACAATGGTGGTGACGGGAATGATGTGGTCCTCACCTTCATGCCTCCTGTTCCTGTAACCTATGTGGACACCACTTTCACCGGCGTGAACGGCACCTTCATCACCGACGCCGATCCCAATGAAGGAGGTGATCAAAATGCAGTGATTGGAGTCAATGCGTTCGCCACGATCCAGGGAGCGATTGACAGTGTGGATGCTGGGGGAACGGTCAACATTCTGGCTGGTACTTACAATGAAAATGTGAATGTCGATAAATCAGTGACCCTGGACGGTGTCGGCACTGGCAGCACAATTATTGATAATGCAGGTACTTTGTTTACTGTGACAGCAGACAATGTTCGTTTCCAGGACATGACACTGCAGAATGCTTCGCAGGGGATCCGCGTTGACTTATTTGCAACCAGCGGAACTGCCGACCACCTGCAGGTAGACAATGTGCACTTTATCGACATGAGTTCGCGTGGGATTGAAGTTCACAATAATACTACAGTAACCAATATGAGTGTTGCCAACAGCCTGTTTCAAAATACAGGTACCGGTATTCGGCTCGCCTCTTCGGCTGTTGGAGACGGCATTGATATCACTAACACAGTCTTCGATGGGGGCTCCTTAGGCTTTTATCAGGCCAATGATGGCAGCACAGGTAACGTACGCGACTTGCAGGTGGCTGGTTCGACATTCCGGAACTTTACCGATACCGCAATCTTTGCTGAAGAAATTCGCGACTCTGCCATTGATGGCAACGACTTCGAAGACAACCGCCGTGACTTCACCCTCTTCAAGAATTACACCGGTGCAGGCACCGACGTAGAAAATCTGCAGTTCATTAACAACAACTCAACTGATTCAACGAATTCATCGGTTCTGATCTACGTTGCCAACAGTGGTCTGGCCGGCACCATTGATATTAACGGTAACACTATTAACAGTGATGTCGGAGTATTAGAAGCGAACTGGGCCAAGATCGATGTCCGTCTGGAAGCAGGCTTCACTCATGCTCCGATCAACATCAATGAGAACGAGATCACGTTATCCGGAACCTTCGGAGCCGCGACCGCAGCCTATGGGATTCAGGTGCGAGGGGCCTCGAACAACATCAATATTGAGCGCAATACGCTTGATGGCGGAAGCGTTGGCAGTGCCGGTGGGGATCCAGCGACTTCGGGGATTTTTGTTCGAACTGACGATTCATCAATGGGAGCCGTAGACGCAGCTGCCGTGATCAACGTGCGGAATAACTCGCTCACAGGGTTCGACAATGCCGTCAGTGTTTATGATTCAGTTGCTGCTGGATTCGGTGGTTTGACAGCAGGAGCCCAGTTGAATGTCAACAATAACTCGATCACCGGCAATACGCTGGGGATCGCCAGTGGCGCAGGAGCAACCGTCAATGCCTCAGACAACTGGTGGGGCGGTATCGATGATACAACGATCGCAGGACTGTTAACCGGGCCCGTTGATTTCTCTGCCTACCTCAACGATGGAACCGACACTGACGGTGGTACAGCCGGGTTCCAGGGGGACTATTCTATCTTGAATGTCACTTCACTGGGTGAGCAGACCGGTCCATCCGGACGCATCCAGGAAGCCGTTGAGAAGATCACCCCCGGTGGAACGATCAATGTCAAAAGCGGCACCTATGCCGGGAACGTCGATGCGACGATTACCGGTGTCGATAAATCTGTCACACTGGTGCCGGGGAACAGCCCGGGGCAGGTTGTCATCAATGGCGATCTGAAACTGGACAGCAACGATCAACTGGATATCGAAGTTAATGGGACTGTCGCCGGAACCGAGCATGATCAACTGGTTGTCAATGGTGCCGTCTCTCTGGGAGATGCGACCCTCAACCTGATTCCCGGCTTCACTCCGGCTGATACGCAATCATTTGTCCTGCTGGAAAATGATGATACAGATGGAATCGTGGGCTCTTTCAATGGCTTTCCCGAAGGCTTTGAATTCATCGATTTCTTTGGAGTCACCGGGCTCAGTGCTTACCTGACCTATTCCGGCGGTGATGGCAATGATGTTGCCATCTACACCGAGATCCCGACACCTGTTGTGACAATTCCTGCCGATGGTAATCCGGATGAGTATTCTCTGCAGATTGTCGGTGGCAATGTGATTCTGACCGACGTGAATTCGGGAGATGTGATCTGGAATACTCCCCTGGCTGCCCTCGAGGATACGCTGGTGATCAACGGTGAGGATGGTCAGGATGATACCTTGTCGATCGACATGACCGGTATCGATGATACAACTCCTCTGCAGATTGAGTTCAACGGCGGAACCGGCGGCAATGACGCCATCGCGTTGGTCGGTGGCAGCCTGGTTTCCATGGAATATTTCTTCTTCAATGCCAGTGATGGCAGTATTCAGCTGAATGGTTCCGGAACCGACTTTATTACCTACACCGGGCTGGAGCCGATCTCGTCAACGGTCAATGCCACGAATGTGACTCTGAACTATAGTGGTGTCGATGAAACCATTACTGTCACAGATGCAGGCGCAGGGCAGACAACCGTTGATTCTACGGCTGCTGAGGTAGTCACTTTCAATAATCCTACCGGCACTCTGACCATCAACGCAGGTGATGGAACCGATGTCATAGATATTGACTCACTGGCGCCAAATTTCAGCGGTAACCTGATTATCAATGGGGAAGCAGGCGGTGATGATGTTGTAAGTGTTAATTCAGCAATTTCATTAAATGCCGGGCGATCGCTGACTGTGAATGCCGAAAGGTCGACAGTGAGCAATGGCGTCACTGTGACTGCTACAGGTATTGCATTGAATTCGGAGGTCGTTGACCTGGACGGTGATCTGATTGGTGCTGTTTCCGGTGATGCTAATGTCGTAGTTGTCTTCGGTTCTGCAGGCGGTGCCGATCTTCAGGATGCCGTTGATGTCGCCGGTAATGGTGGTGTCATCAACGTCTCCGCAGGTAACTACCTGGTCTCTTCGACCCTGGACGTTGACGAATCTGTGTCAATCGTTGGTGCCGGGAGCGATGTCGTACAGATCCGCAAAGCAGGGGCACCATCAACTTTCGATATCGTGGTCGATATCTCAGCAGATAACGTTTCCTTAAGTGGCGCACAACTCGGCTGGCAGACACATACGTCCGCCACCGATTACCGTGGTTATGTCGTCTACACCAACGCAGATTATACCACTCTGAATGGCCTGCTCTTCGGTGACAATTACCGTAGTGCCGTGGTCTTCGAAGGGGCTGATTATCTGGAAGTCTCTGACTCCGTTTTCGAAGGAAAATTCGGACGGGCTGCGATTCGTGACGGGGATAGCGGCAGTGGAGAGCACTTCCTGATTACCCGCAACGAATTCCGTGAAGATCATTACCGCTGGGGACCCATCTCCATTGGTCCTCAGGGAACCTTCAACGATCCGAACAATCAGGCTTTCAGTGGTGAGATCTCCTTCAACTATTTCAATAATGGACTCGAAGCAGGGGCCTTCCAGGAAGAGGGCGACCAGAACTATACCATTATTGTCACCAACCAGGGGATGACCGCCGATGGTCTGGATATCATTCATAACACGTTCGTCTGGGAAGACGCCGCGACGGTTAACCAGCTGGGTAATTACGCTCAGGCCGGTGGCGTTTACTTTGATCCCGCTCTTCCGGTTGCTCCCGGTGAAGTCAACATCACCGACAATATTTTCGATGGGTATACCTACCAGGGACCACAGCCTTCAACCGATCCACTCTGGCAGACAGCCGGTGGTGTGTTCGGCGGTGCTCTGGAATTTGACGGAACGGACGATTATGCCTTCTTCCAGGATCCTGCTTTTGATGTGGGTACAGCGGGCACGCTCAGCTTCTGGATTAACATGCATGACACCAGCCGACGCAACATGTTCTTTGAAGGGTTGAACGGTGTTGGTTTTGAATTCCAGTATCGTGAAGACAGTGGTGGGCAGTTCTACGGCAGCCCGGAACGTGATGTCAGTTCGGATAACTATGTCATTCAGGATGGTGGCGCTGCCAACCCCAATGTCTGGCAGAACATTCAATATACGTGGGACTTCAACGCCGCTGGTGGCCCCAAGATGTTCATCTATATTGATGGCACTGAGGTTGGCTACCTGAGCTCTACCTACGATTCTGATCTTTCGCAGTGGGCCGCGACGGTCAATACCGTCAGCGAACTGATTACTGTCGGTAAAGACGCCGGCGGCGGTCGCCACTTTGATGGTCTCATGGATGATGTTGGCTGGTTCAATTCAGTTCTGAATCAGACCGATCGTGATAATATCCGCAACAGCGGCGTAGCAACACTTGCCGCTGATCCACGCCTCGTAGCACACTGGGACTTCGATCAGGCTGCCGGCGATATTGCCATCGACAACAAAAACGGCATCGAAATGTATATCGTTGCCAACGGAATCTCTCCGTTGGGTCCTGTATTCCAGCCTGGATTGGGACAGTTTGGGGGCGCACTTGAATTCGATGGTATCGATGACTTCGCAACCTTCCAGGATCCTTCATTCGACGTAGGTGCACAAGGCACGTTAAACTTCTGGGTGAATATGGATGATGCCGGCAGACGGAATCAGTTCTTTGAAGGGCCGGGAGATGCCGGTCTGGAATTCCAGTATCGTACTAACAGCGGAGGCCAGTTCTTCGGTCGCGCTCAGGATGACGGTGAATATGTCATTTCCAGTGGTGGCGATAGCGCCTATCAAGGAGTCTGGACCAACATCCAATATACCTGGGATGCCTCAACTGGCGAGATGCGGATCTACGTCAACGGTAGCGAACAGAGCTATCTGGGCGGATATGATCAGAACCTGACCGGCTTCGATCTGGCTCACTTTACCGATACGATCAACGGGCTGATGAATGTCGGCCGCGATCCTGGCGACCCTGCTCGTTTCTTCGACGGTATGATGGACGACATTGCCTGGTTTGATACGGTTTTAAGCTCTGTTCTGCTGGATGATATCCGGCTCAACAGCGTTGGCGGTTCTGCTCTGAATGGCGATCCCAGCCTGATTGCCTACTGGAACCTGGATGATGCTCCAGGAACGGATGTCGTTCCCGGCGACGGAGGGACCGGCATCGATCTGATGATTCAGGCTGAACCTCCACAGCCCCCGATTGAAGGCTTTGGTGTCATCGCTCCCTCGAATGCCAACGTGACCTACAACGCATTCAACGACAACGATGTGGATTCCAACGTCGTGCTGGATCCCACAAATCAGTTCGGTGATCCGCTGTTTGCTTATGAAAATGATGTGCTCTACACGCCATCACCTTCACTGGAAGATAAGTTTGCGATCGGCTTCGGTTCCACAGCCGCTTATGGCTCATCTGAGTTTGCCGTAGATACTGCAACCGATACACCTCACATCGGTGCTTTCCAGGACAGCACTCTCTTCGGTAGTGGCGATATCGTCGTCTACGGTACCGGGGAAGACGATCTGCTGGACATCACATTTACTGACGCTAACACCGCCGTCTTTATTCTGACAACCGATGTAGGCGGGGTTGGAGAAACCACGCTTGGGCCAGTTATTCTGACCGGCATCACCTCACTGACCTTTAATGGCCTCGATGGCGATGACATCTTCCGCATCAACAACCCGGTCACCGGTTACGCAGATCCGGTCGGGGGAATTTTCTTCAATGGCGGAACCGGCGGTGAAGATGGTGACGGCGATGTGCTCCAGATTCTGGGCGGAACCGCTACCACCGTTGAACACCAGTTTGCGAATGCCAACGACGGTTCAATCTTCTTCGATGGCGAAGTCACTTCCACGATTACCTACACTGGTCTGGAACCAATCATTGACACGATCACCGCCACCGATCGTATCTTCAGTTACACCGGTGCCGCCGAAACCATCACACTCGCTGATGATGGGGATGTGGGTGACGGAGAATCTCAGATCAATTCGACCTTGGGCGAAATCGTTGTCTTCGCACATCCGACAGGTACATTGACCATCAATACCGAAGTCGCAGGTGGATCGGGCGCTGATACAGTGATTGTCAACGCCGTCGACTCCACTTTCACTGCAAACCTGACAGTGAATGCCGGAAATGATGATACGCTTACCATTGCCGGACCTACCAATATCGGTTCCGGAAACGCCGACCTGAGTGCAGGTCAGGTCAACGTCAATGGCACATTTACAACCAGTGGAACCGTGGACGTCGATGCCAATGATCAGATCACCTTTGCTGCCGCAGGTATCATCGACGCAACTGCGAATACCATCGATCTGACCGCGGGTAACAATATCCAGCTGGGACAGATCACGACCTCCGGCGATGTGACCGTCACCGCGACTGCAGGTGCCATCAGCGATGCGAATGCCGGTAATAACATTACCGCGAACCAGGCAACTCTGACTGCAGGAGCTGGTGCTGGTGTAGGGGATGCTCTGGAAACGGCCCTTGGTTTTCTGGAAGGGAATATCAGCGGCGGTCTGGAACTGGCTGAGCTTAATGGGATTGTCATCGGTAATGCCGGTGGCATCAACGGGCTCACAGTCAGCGGCAATACCACGATTACAGCTGGGGCTGGCCTTGTTGTGAATGAAAACCTCGCTGTCACCGGCGGGGCACTGCAACTGTCAAATGCGTCAGGCAACTTCGACGTCGGTTTTGGAGCTGTCATTTCCAATGATGGAAGTAATCTGATTCAGATTAACTCCGCTGGTCTGATCGTCATGACCGATACCGGCACTCAGATCACCAGCAGTGGTGACGGTACGATTGACCTCGATGCAGCCGTTCATATTCTGCTCACGAATGTGAATACAAGTGGGGAAGTTCAGGTTACAGCAGCCGGCGGTCAGATTTTTGATAATACCGCAGGCGAATCACCTGTCATCACCGCGAATACAGCCGCTCTGCGTGCCGCGACCGGCATCGGTGATGTGGGAGCAGGGGATTTTGATCTGGCCATTAACACGATGGCTGCCGACACGACTAACGGCGATATTTTTATTCAGGAGCCTTCCGCAGCAACGATTGGTACTGTGGATAGTCTCGATGGTATTACCGCTGCCGGCAACATTTCTCTGTCGATTGGCGGCACACTCAATATCAACCAGAAGGTCGAAACAACCGGTGCGGCGTCTATTATTCAGGCAAACGTCCAAGGGGATATCAACGTCAACAGCACCGTGCAGACCAACGGTGGTGGGATCAACCTTTACGCTGACGATAATCTGGCACTGGGAGCGACTTCTCTGGTGGATACCACCACGGCTGAATTGGTAAGACTCTTCGCTGATTTCAACAATGACAGCAGCGGTGGGTTCACACAGGATCAGGGGAGTCTGGTCAATGCACGAGGCGGTGATCTGGTTGCACGGGCTTATGGAGACGTCGAGATTGCCGATCTGCAGAGTGCAGGTGGTCGAGTCGTGGTGACTAGTATTGGGGGGGACGTTGTGGATAATACGACCAGCCCGAGTGAAGCACCATTGATTACCGCAAGTGGAGTTGCATTCCAGGCCGCGGGTAGTGTTGGCGGTGCGGGAGATGCGGATATCGACACCGCAGTGAGTACCCTGTCTGCCAGTGCCACCTCGGGCGACGTTGTTGTCAGCAATACCGGCGCTTTGATCATCGGCGATGTGATTCCCTTGTCTGGCGTATTGGCCACGAATGGTTCAGTAACCGTTTCCGCCTCCAGCCCACTGACCGTTGCCAGCAACGTTTCGGCTTCGGGTACCGTCACGCTGACCTCTACTGATACTGCAGGCCCCGGTGATGATCTGACGATCAACGCCGGAGTGACCGTTGAGTCAACGGGCGCTGATGTGGTTCTGAACTCCGGTGATGACTTCCTGCTGTCACTGACAGGCGAAGTGATTGCCGCGACCACGATCACGATCAATATCGATCCGATTACTGATGGGGCCGGAGCTATCGTTGATCTGCTGGGCAATGTCAATGCGACGCAGACCACCATCAACGGTGGAGACGACAGCGATATCTTTAACATCCTGCCGACCGTTGATTCACCGATCACCGTGAATGGC